>JAEMPK010000187.1 GCA_022759345.1 Pyrobaculum sp.
TCATATCGAGTTGGGTTGGTCAACACCCACTTTACCTCTTGTCTGTGGGACAGGAACATAAGTTCGTCTCGAAAATGGCTGAGGGCATCGCCAAGGTGGCCTCTGCCATCTACCCGAGGCCCGTCGTGGTTAGGTTCAGCGACTTTAAGAGTAATGAGTACAGAAGCTTAGAGGGCGGCGAGAAGTTCGAACCGGAGGAGCGCAACCCGATGCTGGGGTGGCGCGGCGTGTCTCGTTATATTTCGCCTCAATACGAGAAAGCATTTAGATTGGAGCTAAAGGCGATTAAGAAAGTAAGGGAGGAGATGGGCCTCACCAACGTCTGGGTCATGGCGCCTTTTGTGAGGACTGTGTGGGAGGCCGAGCAGTTTGCCAGACTTCTAGAGGAGGAGGGCCTCCACAGAGACCGGGACTTCAAGGTGTGGGCAATGGCTGAGGTGCCCTCCATCGCCTTTATGGTGGAGGAGTTTTCGCAGTATTTCGACGGCTTCTCTGTGGGCTCCAATGACTTGACTCAACTTGTGCTGGGCGTCGACAGAGACAACGACTTTCTTGTGAGGATTAACCCTAAGTATTTCGACGAGCGGGAGGCCCCTGTTTTGAAGGCCATATACGAGATAATTAAAAGAGCCCATAAGCTTGGGCGTACGGTGTCTATATGCGGCCAGGGCCCCTCTGTATATCCACAGCTGGTGGAGTTCTTGGTGAGGGCGGGCATCGACAGCATTTCCGTAAACCCCGACGCAGTGTTGCAGACAAGGGTTTTGGTGGCGTCGGTAGAACTTAAGCTCCTTAGGGAGAGACTCGACGCTATCTACAACGCCCTATATAAGACCGACGAAGCTGCGGAGTTCTACGATATCTTGAAGAAGGTTTTCGGCGGGGTTAAGTACTGAAATTATTAAGGGCTTTAATTTTTCTATGGATTTCGGCGCAGTTATATTCGGCGGAGTCGTCGCCGTAGTGGCGTTCTTTTTGGCTATGTACTCCGTGAAAAAGTTTTTCTCGAAAATCCTTACAAGAGAGGAGAGATACCTAGTTGAGTTTTTGGTCTTGCTTTTTTCAATTTCGCTTTTTTTGGCAGTGGCGTCGCCGGCAACTCAGCTACATTACCTCTTCTTTCTTGTGCTTGCCGTGTTTGTAATAGCTATGGGCATCCTTCTCTTGGGGACTTGGCGCGTGTTGGAACAATATCTTACGGGGCTTTTCGTAACTAAGGTGTTGGATCTCCACGTGGGGGATTATATAGAGTTCAACAACATGCGTGGTTACATCACAGCGTTGGAAGACACGTACATAGTCTTGAGGGACCCACGGCGCGAATATGTGTATATTCCCTACACGACGTTGTTACGAAGACCCTTTAGGCGGGTGAAGACGCCTGAGGGCCACGAGGTAAGGATTAGGCTTTTCGTGCCGCGTGGTCATGAGCTTAAGAAGGTTAGGGAGGCGGTGGAGCAGGTGGCTAAGGAGTATGGATTGGAGAGGCTTAGCGTAGATGTGGAGAAGATTGGAGTGAAGGGGGTTGTTGTGGTTGTGAGAGGCATGTTAAAGGACCCACGGCAAGAAGATGAGGTGAAGTATGCCGTTCTTGACCGTGTATATGCAACGTTTCAATCTATACGGCAGACTACTGACTAATCGATGAGTGTTTGTAAGTCTTCTTGTGGACCCACGGCAATTAGGTAATCGCCTTCTTGGATCTCTGCGTCTTCTGCAGTTACGAAGCCGTCGTGTCTAACTATGGCGATTTTTGCGCCTGTCTCTCTTTCTAAGTCGCCTATGGAGCGGCCAAGTACTTTGGAGTCTGACGTTACTAGCATCTCAAGAAGGGCGACCTCGTCCTTAATTAACATGATTCTAGTGAATCTAAGGTTAAGTAGCCTCAGTAGCCTAGAAACTACGCAGTGGTAGGTGATTATGGCTGTTATGCCTTCGTCCTCTGCTTGTTTGGCAATAGAGGCGCTTCTGGCAGTGATTACGACCACTGGGACGCCTTGGGATTTAGCTACCCGGGCCAGTGAGAGGTTTAACATATCGTTTGGCGAGGGGAATACTGCAATTTCTACATGAGAGAAATCGATCTCTTTTATGACTTTTTCATAGTTCTCAGTAAGCGTGTGGATGTATACGGGTTCTTTTTCAAATATCTTTGCTCTTTCTCGGGGGGCAAGAACTCTTACGACGTAGCCGTTTTCTGAAAGTATCCTAGCCAACTGGGGAGCTAAGTCGTCGTTACTGTCTAACACAAGGGCTTCTCTAGCCACGTAGGTTTTGGTTGGCAAGTTTTTAAATAAAAAGACGACAGAAACTCGCATAGGCTTTATTCCTCTTCTCTATAGGAAAGAAATTGTTTGCTCTTTTGTATTCTATGAGTTGACTTATTAATATTTATATATCCATGTTAATAATATAGGGCTGCAAAGATTTATATAGGAAGCTGAAATGAGATCTATGCGTAGGGCCACTGTGGCCGTAAGGGGCTATGGAAACAAGGACCCCTACGGCTCGCTTATTCCCCCCATTTATCAGACTGCCCTCTTTAGGATGGAGGGGGAGGCCCTCAAGTCGGACCGGGGGTTTGACCTTAAATATAGCCGGGAGGAGAACCCCACTTTGCGGCCTCTGGAGGAAGTCGTAGCGAAGCTGGAGGGGGGGCTTGACGCCGTCGCCTTTAACAGCGGCATGGCGGCTCTTTCGACGGTTTTCCTCTCGTCTTTAGATGTAGATGCCTCTGTGGTGACTACGGCTGAGGCCTACGGCACGACGCTACGGCTTCTGAGCTCTCTTGGCAAGTTCGGCGTGAGGCTTCGAAGGGGGTTTCCAGACACTGACGTCGTTACTGAGTTGATTAAAGAGGTGAAACCACGGCTTGTTTTTGTAGAGACCATCACAAACCCCCTGTTGAGAGTTCTGGATTTGCCAGAGGTTGTCAAAGTGGCGAAAGACGTGGGGGCTTTGACGGTTGTGGATAACACTTTCGCTACTCCCGTCTTGACGACGCCTCTGTCCTACGGCGCCGACGTTGTTGTACACTCCACCACTAAGTACTTGGCAGGCCACAACGACGTTGTCGGCGGAGTCGCCGTCGTGGCCTCCAGAGAGCGACTAGAGAATCTATGGATCTGGAGAGCGATGTTGGGCAGCATTATGCAACCCTTCGAGGCCTTTCTGACGCTTAGAGGCGTCAAGACTCTCTTCGTAAGGTTTGAGAG
>JAEMPK010000192.1 GCA_022759345.1 Pyrobaculum sp.
GGACCTCGCCAGAACCCTCCGCACTCACCCCCCCAGGCGCCTTCACCTTACCCGACCGCGCCAAGTAGCCAGCCCCAGTCTCGCCCCCAATCTCCTCGTCAGGCACGAAGGACACCTCGAAGTTCTTCAACCCGGCAGACACCGCCTTCTCCACAGCCAACATAATCGACGTAAGCCCACCCTTCATGTCAACGGCGCCCCTCCCATACAGCCTCCCCTCGCGGTACACAGGCTCAAAAGGCTTAGCCACCTTCCAACTCTCCAAAGGCCCAGGCGGCACCACGTCGTAGTGCCCGTTGAAGTGGATCTTAGGCTCCCCCAACCTAGCCAGCAGGATAAGCCTCGGGTACTCCGCACACTCGGGACAGTGCTTCGCAACCTCGGACTTGGGGACTTCGACGACCTCCGTATCTAGACCCAAAGACTTGAAATACTTCTCAGCAAATTCTACAAACTCTTGATACTTCTCGCCAGGGGGATTCACAGTAGGTATAGAGATCAGCCTGCTTAGGAGAGACACGGCTTTGGACTCCATAGAGAAGAGACAAATGGAGTAAATAAAAATGGAACTTCGCCTCCTGCCTAAAGAAACCGATAAAAATAAATCATTATTTTAGTCCATGGAGAAATATCAACTGACATTAAACAACCTTTGGAAATATATAAAGGAGATCTTCGGAGATGTTGAAGTAGCCCACCTCCCACCCCACGGCAAAAACATCCGCTCCACATACGCCAAGGAATACGAGAGGACGCTCAGGCTAGCAGACGGCTTACGGCAGATGGGCGTAGGCCCCGGCGACCGGGTAGCCACGCTCGACTGGAACACCATCTGGCATTTTGAGCTGTACTGGGCCGTCCCCGGCATGGGCGCCGTCCTCCACCCCGTCAACGTGAGGCTGGCCCCGGAGGACATAGCCTACATAATAAACCACGCCAGAGACAAGGTGCTGATCTACCACAGAGACTTCGCACCACTCGTGGAGAAGCTCAAACCCCACCTAAAAACCGTCCAGATCTACATACAGATCTCAGACGGGCTCGGCCCAGCCACAAAAGACCCCGAAATAGAAGACGTGATAAAACAAGGACAGCCAAAACCGCTCCCAGAAACCAGCGAGGACACAGTCGCCACAATAGGCTACACCAGCGGCACCACAGGCAAACCAAAAGGCGCCTACTTCACCCACAGAGCACTGACGCTACACACCCTCACCTCAGCGATAGCCTTCGCCGGCTACAGAGGCTTCGCCAGACCCGAATGCGCGGAGAAGCCATGCACCTTCCTCCAGCTGGTTCCGATGTTCCATGTCCACGGATGGGGCACCCCTTGGACCTTTGCCCTGTTGGGGTGGCGGCAGATCTACCCAGGCCGCTTTGACCCGAACCACACGGTGAAGCTGGTCGCGGAGGGGGAGGTCAAGATGCTGGCTGGCGTCCCCACCATGTTGTACATGTTGCTGACCGCCCCAGAGCTACCGAAGTATCTAGCGAAGATCAGAGAGGTTAAGCCCATCTTCGTGGTCGGCGGCGCCGCGTTGCCCAAGGAGCTCGCCAAAAAGGCGGTTGACGCCGGCTTTGTGCCTAGGGTCGGCTACGGCATGACGGAGACGGCGCCGATCTTGACGCTGGGCTTCTTTAGACCTACGGAAAAGATGCCGGAAGACGTGGAGGAGTACTACAGCTTGCTCACCGCGACTGGTCTCCCAATACCGTTGGTGGATCTGATGGTTGCTGACGAGAACTTGAACCCAGTCCCCCGGGACGGGAAAACTATGGGTGAAATCGTGGTGAGGTCTCCCTGGGTGACCCCCGAGTACCTGGGCGACCCGGAGAAGACCAGGGAGGCTTGGAGAGGCGGCTGGTTCCACACAGGCGACGTCGCCGTGTGGCTTCCCGACGGCCGCGTCCGCATCGTAGACAGAGCTAAGGACGTGATTAAGTCGGGCGGGGAGTGGATCTCGTCTCTACAGCTCGAAGACCTGATAGCGACGCACCCAGCCGTGGCGCAGGTGGCGGTGATTGGGGTGCCGCATGAGAAGTGGGGCGAGAGGCCGGTTGCTGTTGTGGTTTTGAGGCCCGGCGCGTCGGCTACTGAGCAGGACATAATAAAGCACCTCGAGAAGTTTGTGGAGGCGGGCAAGATACCTAAGTGGTGGTTGCCGGACAAGGTGATTTTCGTCCAGCAACTGCCGCTGACGGGCACGGGCAAGATCGACAAGAAGGTTTTGAAGGAGCAGTTTAAGGAGGTGTTAAAGTGAAGGCGGTACAGCTTGTTAAGTTTGGAGAGCCGCGCGAAGCTTTGCAGTATACAGATCTGCCTGATCCTAAGCCGGGGCCTGGTGAGGTGGTTGTGAAGATCGAGGCGGCAGGTGTCTGCGGCAGGGATTTAGTGGTGCGTAAAGGTGCGTTTCCTCACGTGAAGCCGCCTGTGGTGCCTGGCCACGAGGGGGTTGGGAGGGTGGTGGAGGTGGGGCCGGGGGTTGAGAGGGAGCTGGTAGGTGTTAGGGTGTTTCTCTCAGCTATATACGACGGGACGTGTGAATACTGTCGGAGGGGGTTGGAGAATTTGTGTAGAAATGCGGAGCTTCTGGGGGAGTCCCGCAACGGTACGTATGCGGAGTATGTGTTGTTGCCTGCCAGGTTTGTACATCCGTTCCACGGGGTGGATCCAAGAGCCGCCGTCGTTGCCACTTGTCCGCTTTCCACCGCCGTCTACGCTCTTAGACATGTGGATGTAGATGGGAAGAGGGTCTTGGTGGTTGGGGCGGGGGGCACCGGCCTCTACATAGCGCAGCTTGCCAGTGTGAGGGGTGGGGAGGTGTACGTCTCTACGAGGTCGCGCGAGAAGGCTAAGGCGTTGTCGGAGTTGGGGATAAAGACGGCGGAGGAGGGCGATAAGGACTTTGACGTGGTTGTGGATACCGTGGGGAGCCCCACTTTAGAGAGGTCTTTGAAGCTTGTAAAGAGGAATGGGGTAGTGGTGGTGATAGGGAACGTCACGGGTGAGAAGGCTTTGATAAGCCCCGCCTTGATTATCCTACGGCAGATAAAGGTCATTGGGAGCATGGCCTTTAGGCCTTGGGACGTATACGAGGCGCTTGATTTGTTGAAGAGAGGCCTCATAAAGCCCTTCTACGTGGAGTACCGGTTGGAAGACGCCGCCAAGGCTCACGAAGATATGGAACGCGGCGTCGTCTTTGGGAGAGCTGTT
>JAEMPK010000101.1 GCA_022759345.1 Pyrobaculum sp.
TTCTCCTCTGGCTGAGGGCGTGAGGCGCCTCGCGTGGCTCTCGACACACGGCGGGAAAGAACTAGTGCGGAAGGCGGCTGAATTCCTCAAATTACTCTAGGAGAGGACGGTGAAGCTGGTTGAGGTTTTGAGGGGGCCGAGTCTACAAGATGCTCGACGGCAGGTCGATGATTAACGACGCCGGCAGACGCGTAGACGCCTTGACTTACAAAGAGCCGAGAAAGGAGATAAAGAGGTGGAGCCGCTGACGTCTCTGGGCTTCAGGGTTGAGGTCTCTGTGGCATAGGCCTGTGTGGGTTCAAAGGCGGGTTGGCGGGGATGAATCCAACCCCCGCACTAGTTATTCTTATAAAGGGTGCTTGTGGTGTGGTTGATGTCTAGAGAGCTTATTGTGAGCAAGATTGAAAACGGCACTGTTATTGACCACATACCGGCGGGGAGGGCCCTCGCCGTGCTTAGGGTCTTGGGGATAACTGGGAAGGAGGGGGTTAGGGTGGCGCTTGTCATGAACGTCGAGTCTGGCAAGCTGGGGAGGAAGGACATCGTCAAGATCGAGGGGCGTGAGCTGACGCCGGAGGAGGTGAACATAATCTCCGCAGTGGCGCCGACCGCTACGATAAACATCATCAGGAATTTTGAGGTGGTGAAGAAGTTCAAGGTGTCGCCGCCTGAAGTGATCAAGGGGAGGTTTAGGTGCAAAAATCCTACTTGCATTACTAACGCCCCCAGGGAGCCTGTGGAGCCTACCTTCTACCTAGTGAGGAGGGAGCCGCCGTTGTTTATCTGTGCCTACTGCGGCAGATACCACGAGCTTAGCGATCTTCTATGATTGAGGAGTTTGTGAAACGGGGGGTTTTGAAATTTGGCGATTTTCAGCTCTCCAGCGGTTTGAGGAGCCCGTTTTACGTGGACCTCCGAGGAGTGCTGGGGATGCCGGACTTATTTGGGTTTGTGGTAGAGAAGTACCTCGGCGTTGTGTCCAAGCTCAGTTTCGACGTGATGTTGGGCGTGGCCACTGGGGGGATCCCTTATGCCTCAGTTTTGGGCTACTTGTTGAAAAGGCCCATCGGCTATGTGCGTCCTGAGGCTAAGGGACACGGCACAGGACGGCAAGTGGAGGGCGCGGACGTATCTGGGCGGAGGGTCTTAATAGTAGACGACGTCTTGACCACGGGGAGGAGCGTCGTGGGCGCCGTCAACGCTGTGCGGGCCGCAGGCGGCGTGGTGGTCGGCGTGGTGGTGTTTTTAGATAGGGAGCAGTGCGGCTCTCAGCACGTCAAGTCTGTCACCGGGGTCGAGGTGCATAGCGTCTATAAAATGCGGGAGCTTTTGCAGGCCGTGAGGCCGTATATAGACGAGGAGCTGTACAAGTCCGTGGTTGACTATTTGTCTCAATGGCGCTGTTGAGGCTCGTTGGGCGGGTTCTCCACGGCGTGCATCCAGAAATCAGCCATCGACTCGGCTCTCTTCTCTTCTCCATCCCCCTGCCTCCTTGCCGCTGTGAGCGGCGTTGGGAAGTGGGAGGCGTCAAGACGTGCGGACCCGTGGGCGTCGCCGCTGGGCTGGACAAGACGGGGGCCTACGCCCGCTTTCTCTCCTTTTTCTGCCCCGGCTTTCTCGTCGTCGGCTCCACTTTGCCGTATAGACGTCGTGGAAATAAGCCGCCTCGCGTCGCGAGACTGAGCCCCTACTCGTTGGTGAACGCCATGGGGCTGAACAGCCCCGGCATCGACAGAGTTGTGTCTAGGCTGGCGGGTTTGGACTACCCCGTCTTCATCAGTCTGGCAGGCTTTAACGCTGGGGATTTCCTCGTCCAACTGCTCTACCTCCGGCGGCACTACAGACCGGCTGCCGTCGAGGTCAACATCTCCAGCCCCACCTACAGAGGGTTTTGGCGGAGCTTGCCTGAGCTTGTCAACGTGGACATCCCGCTTTTCGTCAAGGTGGGGCCCTCCACAGACATCTCCTCTGTGGCTAGGGCTGTCAAGAGGGCTGGGTGGGGTCTGGTGGTGACTAACACCTTCCCAGTGGAGGACAGGCGCATAAGCGTGGGGAGGGGCGGCCTCAGCGGGCTTCTGCTCTATAGATACGGCGTCAGGCTTTTGGAGAGGGTCAGGACGTACGTGGGGCGCGACGTGCCTATCATCTACTCAGGCGGCTTGTTTACTTGTAGCCAGCTTAGAGAGGTACTGAAGCTGGCCGACGCGGCGGAGGTGCTTACTGCTATTTTATACTTCACACCTTACATCATCACCCTGCTCAACCGATGTCTAGACAGTCTACGGTAGTCTTCTCCGCCTCTTCTACCAACCTCCTCAGCCCCCTCCAGTGGGACCCCACCCAGTAGAAACGCCCGCATGACACGCAACGCCAACACCGATGGCTACGTATTTTGTGTCCCACAGCCCTCTCGGCCTCTTCGCAGGAGACCTCGACCAGCGTGCCGCCGCAGACGGGACACGCAGACTTTGCAAAAGGCCTTAGGCCCATTTTGAGAAACGCCGCGACCCACTTCACGTGGTCGTCTGTGGCTATGAGGAGCGTCGGGCCTCTTCTACGTCTAAAGAGGTCTTTGTCGCGGGTTACAACGAAACATTCCGTCTCTGCCAGCTCTGCGTCTTTCAACTCGGCGCTGTAGACGACGGGGGCGCCGAACAGTATGCGTAGCATGCGGGCAAGCCATCCTAACATGGAGTCTACGTATATGCAGTCTAAATGGGGGTTTCCCTTGAGCAAACAATCTACCACAGGGCGAAGATTTGTTCAATCTCCTCCCAAGCCATCGGCGAGCCGCTACCTTGCTCTGAAATGTGCGAGGGGCCGGGGAGCGCGGTCACTACGTCGTCTACCGGACAGCCGGTCTGCCTAGCCACCTCCTTGGCCAGTTTGCCCTTTTCTAAATTGCCCGGAGTCACGATGAAGTAGCGCTCTGCCAGCAGAGGCGCCGACCTCGGCGGCGCCGCCAC
This sequence comes from Pyrobaculum sp., assembly GCA_022759345.1. Lineage (GTDB taxonomy): Archaea > Thermoproteota > Thermoprotei > Thermoproteales > Thermoproteaceae > Pyrobaculum. The sequence goes on from JAEMPK010000101.1 coordinate 2,967, forward strand.
AACTCTATACACGTCGCCGTCTTTTCTACAGCCCACGGCCAGCTCCAGACGTACGTTTCTCACGTACTCCCTCTTGCCGTAGATCATGAAGGAGCCCTTGGCCAGATACTGCCCAGAGGGCGGTTGTTTAGAAACTTGCTCGCCGCGCACGTAGTAGACGTCTATGGCGTGTATGCCTATCTTCCACGCCCTGCTGTAGGCCGCGGCGAACTGCGCCACTTGGTA
>JAEMPK010000022.1 GCA_022759345.1 Pyrobaculum sp.
GTCGAGGTGGTGGCGGAGTCAGGCGGCGTACAGCCCCTCTACATCTAGGGCTGTCTCCACCTCGCCAGCTTGAATAAGAAGTATAGGCCGAGGGCGCTTTGGAGGGCTAGGGCGACGGCGGCGGCTGACGTGAGGTGCGGGCCGTAGTGAATTAGGCCGGCGGAGTCTTGTATGATCACCGCGGCGGCGCCTGTGGGGAGGACTACGCCTAGGTAGGGGCTTGGCAGGCGCGTCGCTGGGTAGTAGACTGGGGCCCCCACTGTGAACACCGCAGAGAGGATCTGCGGAAGGGCCCAGGCGTACCTCATGTGTTTAATTAAGCCGGCCAACGTGAATCCTATCCCCGCCGAGGCCAGCCAAAGCGCCGTAAGGGCGTAGAGAGACGCAGGCGTCAATATCCACAGCCCGAGCCACAACATAGCGGCGAGGTAAACCACTAACGTGGGTAGGGCGAAGACGAAGGCGCTAAGCGCCAGGCCTAGGGCGTAGCCCGCCGGCGAGACGGGGGCGGCGGTTAACATGCTCTGGTACTTTATGCCGAGGCGGTAGTAGGTGGCGTCGCCGATTAGGCCAATGCCGTTTGACGCAATTGTCCAGATGAAGCCACCCACTAGACCCCACTTCAGCCCCTCGGCTCCGCCGTATATCGCCAAAACGACGAGGAACGATATGGGGCTCACCGCCCCTCCGATTACCCAAATCCAGCCGCGGGTGGCCGCTATCCAGCCGTTTATCCAAGCTATCACCAAGGCGTCTTTAATCGTCTTCATACCCCTCCTCACCCTCCTCTATCGCCCCCACCGTAAGCAACACGTAGTCCTCCAGCGACTTAGGCCTAACCACCACCTTGGCGCCGTCTAGCGAAAGGGCCTCGGGGGGCTTCTCCACGTAGTAGAGCCTCCTGTCGCCGATCTCAACGACGGCTTTGCTGTCAGCTGGTCGGCCGTCGGCTCCGTATACCTCCACCACGTATCTCCCAGGCACCTTCTCCACCAGTCTGTCCGGCGGAGCGAAGTCCACCACCTGTCCCTTGTTGAGGACTAGGACGACGTCGCTTAGGGCCGCCGCCTCCTCCACGTAGTGGGTGGTCAAGACCACGGTCGCCCCGCGCTTCTTGAGCTCAGACACGGCGTTCCACACAAGCCTTCTGGAGTAGACGTCTAGGCCCGTGGTGGGCTCGTCGAGAAACACCACCTCGGCGTCCGCGGCGAACACCGCGGCGACGAGAACCCTCCTCTTCATGCCGCCCGAGAGGGCGTCCACCTCCCTGTTTCGGACCTCCCACAGCCCGAACGCCTGCAGAACCTCCCTTGTCCGCCTCCTGGCCTCCCTCAGCGAGAGGCCGCGCAGAAGCAGGTAGCTGAGGACGAATTCATACGGCGTCAAGAAGTCTATAGGCCGGCTCTCTTGGGGCACCGCCGCTATTACCTTCCTCACCTTCTCCGGCTCCTTCACCACGTCGAACCCAGCCACGAGGGCTCTGCCCTCGCTGGGCATAAGCTCTGTTGTCAATATCCTCACCAGCGTCGTCTTGCCGGCGCCGTTGGGCCCCAGAACCCCAAGCACGACGCCTCTCCCCACCTCAAAGGTGACGCCCCGCAACGCCCAGAAATCGCCATATCTCCTCCCAACGTCTTGACACACAATCACTTGTGTACTTCCGGTTCCTCCTTAATAAACCTTGAAACTTTTAAACAGCGGAGAGCCGCCTACGAGAACTGTCGCCTACGTGCTGAGCGCGGTTGCTTTGATACTCGGCGTGGTGTATATGATAAGCAACTTATCGACGCCGTCGCTCGACCCGCTGATCTACGCCCGCGACCTCGCCATATCCATCGCCGTCGGCGTAGCGGCGCCCATCCTACTCAGGAAGTTCTCCGCCGCAGAGGCCGCCTAGGCCATATAGACCCTCCGCCGGGGGTCCGTGGGGTCCACCACAGACCGGACGAGCCCGGCCGACCTCAGCCTTTCCAAGGCGTGCCGGACCGTGCGCGGCGAGAGACCCGTCAGCGACACAATCTCTAAAGCCGTCAAGGGCCCTCTCTCCTCCATGATCTTCCGCAAAAGAAGAGCGCTTGGGGGCAACCGCGGCGTCGGGCCCTCCCTCTGAACCCGGATAAGCAATTTGGCGGTCCCCGCACGCCTCACAACCGCCGAGTCGCGGTACTTGACCCTCTCGGCGCCGTCTCTAATTAGCAATATGTCTGACCTGCTCCTGGCCCCCCGTAGCTCCCACCTCCGGAATTCCTCCCGCAATTTGAGGGGCGCCGAGATCTTCTCGGCGATCTCTGGCGGGAGCCGCAACAGGTCGTATCTTAACACCAACGCCCTGTAGACTATTTCAATGTTTTATCTTCTAACCCCCCTTACGTTGAATCAGAAGTTTTCGCTGATCGGTTCAAAATGTAAAAAATCAGTGTTGAATTAGCCAATCGGATATTTGGAATTGGTGCACCGAGGGGAGGGCGGGGCGCAAGTGGAATTGCATCGTCAGCCCCCATAGATGAGGCAATGAACCGTTATATAGAGGAATGTCTCTTCTCCCATGGAGCCGCGCCCCCGCCGGGCCGAGGGGCAGGCCCAGCTCAGCCACCAGCCACACGAGCTGGGGCCAGAGAGCACCGCCCACCTGCTTACAAGCCTATAAAGAGGGGGGCCTGGCGCCCCACATGGCCAGAGCCCCAGCCCGGAAGGCCACTGCGCCTCCCGGGCTCGCAAGCCCCCCGCGTCTGGCCGGGAGTTGAAAAGGGGCACTCCTGTCCACGCTCCTCGTCTGCGGGCTCCTCCTGTCGCGTCTCAGGAGGCGGTAACGAAAAAGCTTATATCTAGCCCGCGCTGTGGAGTCGTGGGGATGGAGCTGGATTGGCAGAGGCTTGAGGAGGTGGTGACCAGAGCCGTTCTGAGGGCGAGGACTGAGGAGATGAAAGAGGTGGCCGAGGCCCTGAAGCTCCTCGCCAGCTACATGAAGGAGGGCTTCGAAAAGATGTTCAAAACCCTTGAGGAGCACACCAACATATTGCAACAGCACACAGACTTATTACAACAACATTCTAAACTGTTAGAAGAACACTCTAAACTGCTGGAGAGACATGAGAAGAGGCTGGAGGAGCTGGCTAGGGCTGTGGGCGAGCTCAAGGTGGCTGTGGGCTCCCTGGGGA
>JAEMPK010000131.1 GCA_022759345.1 Pyrobaculum sp.
CTGTGGAAATCGCAAAGAGGAGTTACATACCGCTTGCAGTCACAAATCTCACCTTAGAGAAATTAATAGAAAACCTTAGACAACTAAAGTAGTTACTTCCTTCCTTCGTTAATAATTCTAGATATCCGCAACACGTTGCCAAGGCCTTTAGTTGCCTCGTGTCTCTTCTTAAGTCTTCTCTCCTTGGCCTTCTTCTTAAACTTGTAGTTGTGCGTCTCTCTATATTTAGTGGTTGTTAAGCCACGTGATTTTCTACCCGCCGCGGTGAGACCTCTAAATGCTCTGCCTCTCTTGCGCTTTATCTTAACGACCTTGGGCAACGTGGGCTCGGGCGGCGTAACCCTTCCTTCAAGGAGGTCAATAAGCCATTTTCTCAGCACCTCTACGTTCTGCGGCCACGAGGTATCTCTTCTCTCATCCACCGGTATGCCAAGAAGCCGCGCCTGTTCGACGTTCAGACCCACTGATTTTAATTCCGCAATGGAGAAACCTCTCCCAGTCTTCCATCGAACTACGCCACCACTAGCTATGCTAGATGGGGCCTTCACAAGCGGCTTGGGAGCAGTAGTCATTGAGCCCGGGGGATTGATTAATTTATAAATTTTAGCCTACGGCAAACTTATTTACCATAGCTTTACCACCAGTAGATGCATAGAGCCCTTGCCGTCGTGGCCGTGTTTAAGCTCCTTGTGTCTCTTATCTTGTTCTTCACGGCTCAGAGATTCGACCCCGTGCTTTTAGTTAGTTGTATCCTTATGGCCATATCTGCAGCGATAACAAGAATTGTACAAGAGGGAGAGGTGGGGTTCGTGCTCGTTAGTCTCATACTTTTAATCGATGCCATAGGACTACTTTTATCAGCTACGTTGATTTCTATTATTCTTATTGTTTCATATATGTTTTTTATGATTTGGGATATACAAATACTAATGTTATTTAGGCAAATACAAACATGATCAAATAACTATTTTTACACTACGCCGAATCCTGTAGAAATCTAAATACCCCCAAGCGTCGAAGGTTATAACAACCTCTCCAGGTCCTGAGACTACCTTAACTATGTGACCATTAGTTTCAATATTAACACTTCCTCGTGTTTCTATTTCATATTTAAAATTCTGTACAAATATGTATAATTTTTCTAAATCTATAATACCACCCACTCCTAGCGTTGATGGGATTGGATAATTTTTGAAAATCTTAACTAATTTATAGTCATGTTGTATTCTTTGCATTAAATAGATACCTACTGTCGCTATTATAAGTGAACCTAAAAACTCAAGTACTAAATTCATAGATGCAAAGCCTTTAACGCCTCTCCAGCCATCTCCTCTATCTCGCTTCTAGACATGGGAATCACCTTTAACCCGCCAAAAAATGCGACATTCATATCGCCGCACCAACGCGGCAACAGGTGGATCCCGGTCGTCGATATGTAAATATTAAATCCTTCTGGTTTTAATTTTTGTTTCTCCATTGTTATTAGCATATCTAATACCTTTTTCAACACAACTAGTTCTTTCTCATCCATAGCAAAAATGGATTTATCCGCCTCAACGACCAAGTGACCACCATTAAAGGGTCTACTAGGCACTTTAACAGTCAATTTCACAACGATAGAAAAAACCCTAGTTAAAACCTTACTTCACTGGGACCCTTATATTTAGAGCTTTTGCCAACTCTTTATACCTATTGCGGACTGTAACCTCCGTGACGCCGGCTGCGACCGCAAAATCTTTCTGAGTTCTATTATCGCCGTGCATTAAAGCCGCGATGTAGACAGCGGCGGCGGCTAATCCAGCTGGATCTTTTCCAGCCGTTATTCCCGCCTTTTTTGCCTTCTGTAATATCTCAATTGCCGTCTTCACCACTTCGCCGCTGAGCTTCAGCTGCTCTGCAATTCTAGATATATAGAGAACTGGGTCGCTTATTGGGACCTTGACGTTAAGCTCACGAAGGAGTAAACGATAGCAACGAGCTACCTCTCTCCTAGACGCCTTTGTGTATCTCACAAGCTCGTCGAGAGGTCTCGGCATTTTCATCATACGGCAGGCCATATAAAGCGCGGCGGCGGCCATGGCCTCTACAGACCTACCTCTCACTAGTTCCTTCTCTAGCGCCTGCCTATAGATCTCCAGAGCCTGCTCTATGCAAGGCCTGGGTATGCCCATGGCGCTTCTTAACCGCTCCAGTTCTTGAGCCGCTTGAATGAAGTTTCTCTCGTGGGACGTCTGGACGCGAGCTCTTGTCTGCCATTTCCTCAGCCTAATTACTTCAAGCTTCCGCTTTATGTCTAGCTCTCTGCCAGACACGTCTTTGTCTCTCCAGTCTATCACTGTGGTAAGCGCCTCAGAGATCAAACGAGTGAGGGGCGCACCGGTGCGGGCTCTCTGGCCCTTTTCTTCTGAGGTGAACGCCCTCCATTCTGGTCCTAGGTCGAGAAGCTGTTCTTGCACCACCGCGCCGCAGACTATGCAGACGACCTCTCCTCTTTCGTAGTTATAGACGAATCTGTCGTTGCCGCAAATTGGGCATCGGTAAACCTCGCCTGTGTCGGTAACAAGGCTTAAATACCCCTCACTATCCCTATTAATACGGAGCTTCAGCGGCTTTCCTGAAGAGGGAGGGTTCCCCGACGACATGGCGAGTATTTAAACTCTTCTTATCTATATAAACTTTTCGTTTATCTTAAAAACAACTTATCGGCTAAGGTCCCGCCTTTAGAAGCCGCCTGACCTTCGCAAGCGCGCCGTATATCTGTATAAGTCCCCTTGCTCCCCTCAATGTGGCGTAATGTGCCTCGGCAATTATATATGCAAGGTCGGGCTTCACGTATTCAGGCACATCTAGTCTCAACACCTCGCGGTGGATTTGTTTTATAATCTCCAGCTCTCCGACGCCTCCGTCTACCACAAAGCCATAGATCTGTGTAATCGCCTTTCCGAAACTGCCCTTAACGGCTTCGTGAAGGGCTTCACGTATCAGCCTAGGGCTTACCATGCCAAGAGCTTTGGCCACCACCTCCTCGGTTACCTCCTTATTCACAGCTGCGGCGATCTGAAGGGCGTTTATTGCCCGTCTCATATCGCCTTGAGTAAACTCGTAGATAGTTTCCAACGCATCGTCTGTGATCT
>JAEMPK010000177.1 GCA_022759345.1 Pyrobaculum sp.
CTATCGCCGCCGTCGCCCCCGCGGGCCCCGCGCCCACTATGACCAGATCGTACACGGGACCCGCTCACTATGTGCTTTAATTATTTAGCCTCGAAGCCCAGCCGAAGGCTGCCGCAGAGGCTTTGCCGTGGCGCCAGCCACCTTAGCGGTCTCGGTCACGGCGCCGTGGTTTTACATACCGCATATAGTGTTCCACATGGACTACATCCCCGTCGAACAGCCTTTGATGTATTTAGCGCTCAACGCCGGGCTCGCCTTACTCAGGTATTCAGAATACAACCACAGAACCACGGACGCAACACAGCATCGCCGTGGCACACAACAGTTGAACTGTTTTCTACGTTCCATTCAACGAGTTTGAATAGTCTGCGGACTTTTACGCCGCGGCGACCTCTTGGCGTGGTGGTCTTGCTTGGTCTCTCTCCTCCTCGCTGAGCTTCTCCCCTGGCTTTCTAGCAGAAAAATTTAAAGTAGAGGAGATCATCATGGCCCTCAATATTCCAAACATATATCGGGTAATATACGGCGTGCTGCTTAGCGTGCTGTTGCTTCAGTTGTTTATAGTCGCCGTCGCTCCATTTACCGCGCGTGTAGGTTACCCACTTGTTGTGGCCATACCTTCCGGCGTTACCACCACCATATATGCCGGGCCTGTGCCAATTGTGGCAGCCATGGTGGCCGGATTTGCCGTAGCCCTCGCAACGCCAAGGAGATACTATGGTATATGGACAGTGGTTATAGTGATAACCGTGATCATGCTGATTGCGATTCTTGAAGGCATGGGCGTCTTCCATTTCTGTAAAGTGACATGTAGTCCTCACCCAGTAGCATCTTGTGGTCTTGATGTTGGCTTGTTGTACGCTAAGGTTATATGTGCATGCCAATCTTAATATAAACTTTTATGCGTTATTTTATTATATATAATATCAAATATTTTTTGACAGATATATATTTCATTATCTTTTTGGCTTTAGTTCTACTTAATCTCTTTGTCGAGATGGCGTTGCCGCTTCAGCCTCCGGATTTCGCCGTATTTCTCGTGGTTTATCTGCTGTCTGTATATGTGGAGAGGGACATAGGCCAGCCCATGCCGTCGTTGCTCGCGGCGAGAGGCCGCCTGGCCGTGGCCGCGTCCGTGTACGTCTCTACGTCGCCGGCGCTGGCCGCCGCGGCGTGGCGCACGCCGCTGGTTCTGCTCGCGCCGTTGCTGGCGACTTTGCGCAGAAGGCTCGACTTGTTTCTGCCCGGCGTAGCGGCCCTGGCCGTCCTCTCGCCTGGGTCTGCCGCGGCTGTGGCGGTGTTCGAGGCGCTTGTCCGGCCCAACCCCATCGCCGCTATGGGGAGGGGAGGCCTCAGGATTTCCACTCTGCACCCAGCCCTCAAGGCCCTCCTGGCCGCGTCCTTCCTCTTCGCGTATCTCGCGCTCAGTGGGGCGCCCAACGTGAAGATACGCGGCCTGGCCACCCTGGCCCTATACAACACGTGGTTTCTAACGCCCGCGCAGTTTCTGGCGGTGTCGGTGTTTCTTGCGGCGTCTTTCGGCGTCGTGCTGGGCGCGGCTCTGGACACCTATCTGGACAGCTACCTCCGCGTCTACCACTTTCTCCGCCGGCGCCTCTCCGCCAAGCCTCTGCTCACGCTTGCCTGGCTCCTGGCGGTCACCTCGCCGGTCTGCCTCTTCGCCACGTGCGACATCTTAAGCCACATGACGTTTCTCGTCCTTCTAGCCGCCTTGTTGTGGTCTATGAAGTTCAACCTCTTCAAAAACGAAGACGCGGCCCTCCTGTTGGTCGGCCTACTTGTGATAAGTTACCTCTACAGATCGCCGTGGGCGCTCGCCGCGGCGGTCCTACTCCCGGCGCTCCCCTGGCTCGCAGAGAGAATCCGCCATGTACTTAGTACCTCCCAATAGAACAACATCGTTCCTCGTTGCTCTCACTCGGCTGTTGCTGAGGAGCACCTTATCTAAGATATACCTCGCGTTGGGGCCCGTCGTGCTGTTTACGTGCGGCGTGACGAAATGCCTCTTTTACTGCACATCGGCTATAGAGACGTGGCTGGCGCCTGTTGTATTCATATACCTACATGAGACGGCGCAATACATCCTACTGGGGTCCGAAGTCGAGCTCAAGCTTGAAGGCGGCTACGTGGTTTTAGAGCCGCGGGGAAGGTCCAGGCGGCCCCGCCTAGCGCTTATCGTGGGCATCGCCGCACTTGTAGCAGTAGGTATTGTGACGTGGTTCCTCGCCCCAATATTTTCTACAATCATATTAATCGCCACTATCCTTACTCTGCTTAGATATGTTGGAGATTAGGGGTCTGGTGGTGGGGTACGACAAGCCGTTGATTAGGCCTCTGGACTTGAGGCTGGGCGGCGGGGAGTCGGCTGTGTTCTTCGGGCCAAACGGCGTGGGCAAGACCACGTTGGCCAAGACCATAGCCTCCCTGCTTAGGCCCCTCGGCGGGTCGGTGCTGTTGGACGGAGTGCCCACCCACAAGGCCAGGGGCCGCATATTCTACCTCCCCGAGACTATCGAGGTGCCGGAGAGGGTCAAGGCCGCCGACTACGTGGAGGCGCTGGCGTCGTTCTACGGCGCCGCCGATTCGGCCCGGGACCTTCTAGACGTGGTGGGGGTGCCCGGCCGGCTTCCGCTCGGCAAGATGTCCCAAGGCATGAGGCGCCTCGCCCAGCTGGCCGCGGCCATGGCCGTCCTGCCCAGGGTGGGACTCGCCGTCTTGGACGACCCATATGTCAGCGTCGCTCCCGACAAGGCGGCCGAGATCCACCGGGAGCTGTCGCGGAGGCTGAAGGGCGCCGTCTTGATCCTTACGGCGCGGATCCCGCTGGAGGCCTCGCTACAGATAGATTTCCTCAAGCTTAAGCCGTGAGGTCGCTTCTCAGCGCTGTGTTTATGGCGCTTTGGACTTTCGCCGATATTCTGCTGAACGAAGCCGCGTTGCGGCAGGCCCTCGCCGAACTGATATTGAGGGAGGCGCAGTCGATCGGGGCGCCGGTCCGCTTGGATCAATCCGTCGACGCGTCTTGGCGGTTCTTCTTAGTGTCGGCGCCTTTTACGGCGTTTTTCATCCAGCTGGCGCTCTACCGGGCTTGGAGCTCGGCGTATAGGCTC
>JAEMPK010000046.1 GCA_022759345.1 Pyrobaculum sp.
ACATAAGCCCGCCCATCCCGAATATCTAAAAGCTCCGCACAACTCCCCGCCGCCACCTCACACCAGGCGCATACAGCCTTCCAATACACCCCTCCCACCTTCACCAAGCCCTCAGGTCTAAGATCCTCCGTAGCCACCCCCTCCCACCCACGTATTCAAAACTCCTAGGCGTCTCTCTAAACCCCTTCACCTCCACGTAAACCGCGAGTCCTAGAAAAGGCTTTGCCACGGCTAACGCCGCCCAAAGCGGAATAAGTTCAAGGAAATTAAAGCAAAAAGCTAACACAGCCGGCGCAACGAAGAGAAGCATGTCGCCTAGAACAGTCACTAAAGCCACGAGACGAGACATATATAGACCTACACATGTCTTAATATGTTTACCCTGGACATCCCCCAAGGAGATACGGCACTCATAAGAGGCCCATCCGTCGTGGAATGCGTAAGACCTTGTAAAGTCTTTGGAGGACTTTTCCAACGATTAGAAGTGCCTCCACACAAGCAATACCCCGTAGAGGGACCCACCACGCTCAGACTAGAAAGCGGCTCAGTAACCCTCGTAAATGGCTCCACTACCCCCCGAGACTGGGACCTGCAGATAGACGCTTCAACAATAGCCTTGGTAGGTCCCACAGACTCCGGTAAGAGTAGCCTATCTACCTATCTCCTCAACAGATACACAACGCAAGGCAAGAAGGTCTGCATAGTCGACGCAGACGTCGGCCAGTCAGACATAGGCCCACCAGGCTTCGTGACGTACAGCTGCACCTCAGCCCCCGCGCCCCACATCTCAACACTAGAGCCCCAAGACGGTTACTACGTCGGCTCCACAAACCTCCAGGGGATGGAGGACCTGTTGCTGGCAGGCGCCGTCTGGAGCCTCAGGAGAGCGGCGGCGCAGTACCCACACCTCATCATCATAAACACCCCAGGGTGGACCACAGGCCGCGGCCTTCAGCTACTCAAGGCGTTGATAGACGCCACAGACGCAACGCCGATAAACATAGGCGAAGCCGCAATCCCAGGTCTCACAGTTTCTAAATCCCCATATGTACTCCCCAGAGGACCTGCGGAGAGAAAGGAGCTTAGAAACTACGCATACAGACGCTTCCTAAAGACGACGACCAAGACGCAGGCAGAGCCGGAAAGACTGGCGCTCTGCCGCTGGGAAGGCGGATTAGAATGCCCCTGGGGGAGGTATGTGCCGGCCGACGTGGATAAGCCAGAAAAGAAAGGACGCGAATACGCGGTGCCGCCTCACTATTTAAGACACCTATTCGCCGCCCTCTACAAAGAGGGGCGCCTCGTCGGATACGGCGTCGTCGAGAAATTCGAACCAAAAATCTCAATGTACGTCACAACTACAGAATTCGACGAGGTCCACATAGGCAAAATAAGAATAGATCCAAACAACTTGCAAGAACTAGAGCCGCTACCCTAACCTTCGCAAAAACTTAAAAACACGACACATATAGAAAGCGGCCCGTAGCTCAGCCTGGATGGAGCGGCGGTGGACCCAGCCACAGGCGACCCAGCCTCCGGTCCGCCGACCCTGCGGAGCCGTAGGTCGTGGGTTCACGGCGAGAGCCGGCCTACAAATCCCACCGGGCCCGCCAGTCTTTATCTCTCATTTGCTGAAAGGTGAAAAGATTAGGCGAAGACTGAATAGCCGTGGCTCTCGTAATCTCGCACGCGATGGAGAGGCTTTCCGGGAGGCCGCCGGCGGTAAAGATGTGGAGGAGTTTCTAGCGGAGCTTATTGCGGAGCGGCTAGACCCTCCTGAGAGGGTTGAGCTCTATGTGTCTATGAGAAATTTTTAAAGAGGCTGAGGCGTTGTATGGAGGGCGACTTTGTGCAGGCTGGCAAGAAGTACTGAGGCGCCGTGGCGGCGTTGTTAAACGCGTTGGCTGAGAAGAGGGGATGGCCGCATTACAGCCAAGGGACTACGCAGTGGCGGTGGAGAGGCTGTACAACAAGACCGGCGACAAAGAGCTTGCGATGGGCTTCAGCCTTGCGGAGAGGTTGTATTTAATCTCTACCACAACTTCCTTTCGCCGCAGGGGTTTCAGATACACAGAGAAGCTGTGCTTAAACTTATAGAAAACTCAAAAAGCTCGTAACGGGTTGACGACGCGTAGAGCCGTCTGCAGATAAGAACAGAGCTGGTGCCCCGGCCGGGATTTGAACCCGGGTCACGGGCTCGAAAGGCCCACATCCTTGACCGGGCTAGACTACCGGTTGGGGTAGTAGCTGTCTACGGCCCCCGGATGGCCAGGGCGGGGTTTAGATGTCTCTGGGATTAAAAACTTTTACTCGCCTATGCATATGAACTTTAACATGCCTTCCGAGAGTGTCCGGTACACTAGGCATCTCTCTTCTTCTCCGCTACATTTCGCCTTGCAGACTATGTCGTGGCCGTCGATTTCGCATCCTGCCTCGTAGGGCTCGCCGGTCTTGTCCATATGACGGATGCCTACTCCGTACGCAACGCGGCTAGTAAAAGGTCTATTGGTCTTAGGCCTGTGAGATTTCTTTTCCATCTATGATCACCCGTCTCTGTTCGAGTCTTATCTTATAGCGCCTCTTGTGCATAGTATGGCGCAGGCGCTACATCCATTACAGGTGGGAAGTATTTGCGGCACGCCGGCGCGTGTCGGAACGATGGCGGGGCATGCGGCCTTGAGACAGTCGCCGCATTTGTCACACAGCGTGGGGTCTACGACATATTGACGCTTTGCGTAGCTGTAGCCCGTTATGCGGGTCTTGAGGAGATTGCAAGGGTCTCCCGCCTCGTCCAGCACGACGACGTATCCGCCCACCTCGACAAGCCGCTGGGTTATGTGGTCTCGGGTCTTCACCACAGCAATTACGGGGCCCGCCGCGTAGCCGCCCATCAACATCCCCAGCGCCAACGCGCTTGCCTTCAGCGGGGGCAGGTAGACGTCGACGACTTCAGCGACTTCGCTGGGCTCGTGTGCAGTGGGTATGACCATGTAGTCGGGCGGAGGGACGGCGGCTGGCTGTAGCCTGACGTCTGACACGACTATAGGCACGGCGTCTAGCGGCTTCAACAGTCGGTAGAGGCAAGCCATCAGTGGGAGGAGCTCGTGGCCTATAGACGGCTTCTCGCCGT
>JAEMPK010000033.1 GCA_022759345.1 Pyrobaculum sp.
GAGGTGGCCGGGTGGGGCGGCTTGGTCAAGCTCTGCTACGAGGAGGTGACGAAGATAGTGGAGGTGGGGGCGAGGGAGGTTGGGCGGGAGAAGGCGCTGGTGGAGGTGATGCGGAGGTTCAGGGGGAGGATCGACGTGGAGGACGTTAAGCGCGCACTATCTGAGTTATCTATATAAGTATCTCATTTAAGGGTTCCGATGGCGAAAGTATATATCGCGACGGACGTGCTGGGCTTCTTCGCAGTGGATGAATCGGGGAACCTCGTGGATAAGGAGCTCTACGAGAGAAAGCCAGAGCTCGTAGCTACTAGGCTTCTTGAGCTGGAGAAGTCGAACCCAGTCCAGGAGTTGCTAAAGTTTGTCGAGAGGCTGAGGGAGAAGGCCGAGAAGATCGTCGTAGAGGACCCGGAGCTCGCCCGCAAACTCGTCGCGGCGGTGAGGGGCGTCGATATAGTGGCGGAGAGCCCCTCCCCGGTCCTGGTGGCGTTTAGGCAGAACTTCCCCAAGTATCTCCCCACAATCGGCTTGAACTGGGACGAGTATAGGAACCTCTTGTTTGAGGTCAGCGACTTAGTCACACGGCTTAAGTTGAGACAGGCGGTTGAGAAGAGGGACTTATTCATCGCCCAAGCCATAAGCACTCTTGACGACGTCGATAAAATACTGAACTTAATAGCCTCTAGAGTTAGGGAGTGGTACGGCCTGCATTTCCCAGAGCTTGAGGAACTTGTAAGAGACAACAAGGAATATGTCAAGATTGTCTACTACCTAGGCCATAGGTCTAAAATAAGTGAAGACAGCCTCAAGAAGATCTCGCCGGACCTCCCCGAGGAGAGGTTGAAGAGGATTGTAGAAGCGGCGAAGAAGAGCATAGGCGCCGAGATGACGGAGTGGGACCTCGACCAGCTTAAGAGCTATGCGGACGTCTTCCTCAAGCTGGACGCCTATAGGGAAAGTCTAGCTACCTACATCGACGAGGCCATGAAGGAGGTTGCCCCCAACATAAGAGAACTCGTCGGGCCTCTGCTCGGCGCCAGGTTGATTAAGCTGGCGGGCGGCCTCACGAGGATGGCCTTCCTCCCCGCCTCGACTATACAAGTCCTGGGCGCCGAGAAGGCGCTTTTCCGCGCGCTCCGCACCGGCGGAAAGCCGCCTAAGCACGGCGTCATATTCCAATACCCAGAGATCTTCAGGTCGCCGCGGTGGCAGAGGGGCAAGATAGCCAGGGCGCTTGCGGCGAAGCTTGCCATAGCCGCCAAGGCCGACGCCTTCACTGGCAACTTCATCGCGCCGAGGCTGAAGGAAGAACTTATGAAGAGGATTCAGGAGGTTAAGACCCTATACGCAAAGCCGCCTCCCAAGGCTCCTCAGCCTGCCGCCAAGGCGCCGCCTCCTCCGCCGCCTAGGAGGGGGGAGGGAGGAAGGAGGCCGCCGCCTAGGAGGGAGAGACGCCGCTGAGTTGGGGGACTTTTTCAGAAAATTTATAAACCGCGGGATAGGGCTTCTCTATGTCGATTGAAGTGGTGGAGGTCAAGCCTCATGAGCAACATTACGGAGTCTACATAATCAAGTTTGAAGACGGGTCTGAGAGGCTTGCCACGAGGAACTTGACTCCTGGGAGGAGGGTATACGGCGAGCGGTTAGTGAAGTGGGGTGGGGTGGAGTATCGGGAGTGGAATCCATACCGCTCGAAGCTCGCCGCCGCGATAGCCAACGGGCTTAAGTTCGTCCCAATTCAGGAAGGCACGCATATACTCTATTTGGGAGCCGCCTCAGGCACCACGCCGAGCCACATGAGTGATATAGTCGGCGAGAAGGGGTTGATATACTCTGTGGAGTTTTCTCCCCGCGTCTTCAGGGAGTTTATGGAGAAGCTTGTTGACCAGGGTAGAAGGAACGTGGTTCCCATCCTCGGCGATGCTAGATTCCCATATCAATACGCCCATTATGTAAAAGGTGTAGACGTCGTGTATATAGACGTGGCGCAGCCGACGCAGGCCAAGATACTTGCAGACAACGCCGACTACTTCCTAAAGCCGGGCGGTCATGTGATGTTGGTCATCAAGGCTATGAGCATAGACGTGACGGCTCCGGCCACCGAGACGTTTAAACAAGAGATCAATACGCTGAAGGAGAGAGGCTTCGACATATTAGAAGTTGTACATCTCGAGCCCTACGACACAGCTCACGCGATGGTTATCGCCAAGAAGAAGTAGTTTATAGAGATCTCAGATATTCGTCTACAAACTGCGCCGCCCTCATGCCGGAGCTTAGCGCCTTGCCTATTAGAGAGGGGCCTGTAACCACATCGCCCGCGGCGAAGACTCCTCGACGGGTCGTCTGCATCTTCTCATCTACTTTTATGGTGCCGTCTGGGTTGAACTGTATACCGAGGCATCTTCCAGGCGGCGTGGGTTCCTCGCCTGCCGCTATCAATACTGTGTCAAACTCCTCTTCGAACTCGCTACCGGGCACGGGCTCTGGTCTAGGTCTGCCGGACTTATCCGGGGAGCCTAGCTTCATCCTAATGAACCTGACCTTTTCCAGCTTGTCTGTGCCGAGGAACGCCACTGGGTTTATTAATTCTCTAAATTCTATCCCCTTGGCAATCAACTCAGTCTCTATGGTCTTTCTGCCTGCGGGCGCCTCGTTGATTGTGCGTCTGTAGGCCACCACCACTTTTTCGGCGCCTTGTAGCTTGGCTTCAAGAGCGGCGTCTACGGCAGTTAGGCCGGCGCCTATCACAAGGACTTTTCTTCCAGTGGGATACACCTTATCCTTTGTCAAGTACCCCAACTGGTGGGCGTATATTCTAAAGAGGTAGTCAAGCGCCTTGTATACGCCTTTTAGATTCTCCCCTGGCACGTTGAGAGACCGGCTTCTCCACGTCCCCGTGGTTATTACAACGGCGTCGTATCTCTCGACAAGTTCTTCTAAGTCGACAAAGTTCTTTGTCAACAGAAGCGCCTCGTGTTCATGAGGCTTCTCGCCGCAGTAGACAAAGGTGGAGGTGTAGAACTTAGCCCCAGCCTCCTCCAACTCTTTAACCCCCTCTCTTACGCCTTCTCTAGGGACTCTGAAGGGCGGTATGCCGAATATCAACAGCCCCCCAGGCTC
>JAEMPK010000132.1 GCA_022759345.1 Pyrobaculum sp.
GGAAGTACCCCGGGCTGGCCGAGGACGAGATAGACGCCCGGAGCTTCGTCTTGGCGCAGGGTATTGCACTGGATATATGCCGGAAACCTTAACCGCGGGCGGATCCGCTCTCCAGCCCTCCTCACAGTCGGGGCCCTTGGGATCGGCGACTTTAGCGGCTGCACGCCAGTTCTTGATTTTACCCTAATGAGGGCTTGCCATCTGGGACTCTAACCTCAAGTCGTCTTAGGGATCTCGTTGCCGTAGTGTAAAGTTCAAATAGCCCAAGACCAGTAACGCCTATGAGATTTTGGCTTTGTAAAGTTGCGAGATATGCGCCGGCATTGATAGGAAAGAGTGGATATGCATCATGGGGATCGTTTATTTTATACCAAGACCAAGTGTATGGCTTTGTCTCTCTTTGCGAAGATCCACATACATGTAGGGTATCTCTCTTTCGTTCAGCCAACTTTTATACATTTAACGAAGTCGGAGAGGTGCTTTCCGATGGTTTAACCGCAGCACCGTTTATATTCGATGATAGGTTTTACTTGATCTATGTAGATAGGAAGAGGGGAAACAAAGTGAGAATTGCTGTTTCGAGAAACATAGAGGGGCCCTACAAGGACTTTGCAACTGTCGCTACCCCGGAGCTTTTTGGCGCAACTGAGATAGATCTTGGGTCAAATGTATATATACGAGGTCCTCTTGTTGATGTCATCGCAAGCAACATACTGCCGTATCCGAGGAGCCTTTGGGCATTGAGGATTAGCGTGAATGGAGGTTTTGTCAATACGTGGAGGATCTGGCAAAGCCCAGGTCTGCCAGGTCCATGGCATAGCCTACACAATGCGTCATTATACAAGTTTGATGATTACTACGTGCTGCTTTCTGCGTCTAATGACTATACGGGGCCTCCATACCGTGGCTACATAGTTGGGTTCTATATGGATTCGCTCTACAATATGGATGGGGCAGTTAAGCAGATCGTGATAGACGCATCTGCGCAATCACCAGCGCTCCTGGGAAGAGATGCCGTGCTCGGCGCAGATACGCCATCGCTCGTATTGGCGAAGGATAGGGCTATATTATACTTTAGTATTGTGGATAGATCTGTGGGAAGACCTTGGGATATCTATGCTATGGAGTTCGTCCCATGTGACTATGCGCATTAAGGCGAGGATCTTAGTTACAGGCGTAGGGGGATCCGGCGGGTTTAATTTCGTTTCAGCGCTAAGAACCGCTGAGAGGGCTGGCGTCGCAGAGCTTTTTATAGTGGGTACCGACTACAACCGCTACCACATCTTGGCGCCAGACGTAAACGTACGCCATAGAACGCCGAGGCACAGCGACCCGGAGTTCATCCCGACCCTACTTACGCTGGCGAAACAATATACAATTGAGTTCATACATCCCCATCCCAGCAGCGAGGCAAAGGTGGTTTCAGAGATGAGAAAGAGGTTTGAGGAAGAAGGCGTATCTCTATATTTGCCTGATGCTAGCGCCATTGCGCCATCAAAAGACTATATAATAAAAAGATTAAATGATAATGGAGTACCTGTACCATCTACAAAAATTGTCAAAGAATCTGAAGATGTAGAGAACGCCTTCCGCGAGTTGGGAAGCCCCCTCTGGATAAGGGCGAGGGCCGGCGCCGGTGGGAGGTTGGGACTTAAGGTAAATACGCCTGAGGAGGCGATTCTATGGATTAGACTGAATGTGCTCCAGGGAAGGGCAACATGGGGCGACTTTTTGCTTCACAGCTACTTACCTGGACGCGATTTCGCCTTTGATTCGTTGTGGTACAGAGGTAAACTCATCACCTCCTATGCCCGCGAGCGGCTTGAATATCCGCTTAGACATATTTCTTTGTCTGGCATCACAGGCACGCCGTCAGTTGCACGCACTATACATCACGAAGAAATAAACAGAATAGGAACCGCCGCCGTCCTAGCACTAGATCCAAGCCCGCACGGATTTTACTCGGTAGACCTTAAGGAGGGAGCCGACGGAAAAATATACGTAACTGAGGTCGACGGCAAGTGGCACACTACAGCCCCTCTATGGGGAGAGGCCATCTCGCTGGCGTATGGCGATCAAACAATGAACCTCGCCCTCCTGTATCTCCACCTCGGCATTACCGGCGCACTTGATATTGATGTGCCGAAATACAATCTCTATCCCGAAGGACTCTACTTGATAAGGCAGCTTGATACTGGCGTGATCCTGTATAGAGAGTCCGATGGAAAGACTTGGAGAGTTAGATAAGATAGTTCTCGACTTTGATGGAGTAATAACATCACTCGATATAGACTGGAGGGCGCTTAGACAGAAGATTTCCGGGATTCTCGGCAGAGAGATTAACAGCATTCTGGAGGCGCTCCGTAGATATTACCGACAGCGAGAGTACTACGTAATACACGTAATAGCCGAAGAGGCGGAGCTAGATGCGGTCAAACACGCATCGATAAATCCAGAGATTGCCGCAATTATTAGAAACGCGAAAGAACCGGTATATATAGCCACGATGCAATCCGAATTTGCTGTGTGGCGGTTTCTAAAACGCACAGGCTATGCAAAATACATAGCAGATGTATTAGGTAGACCTTCCTTTGGGTCCAAAGAGCAGGAACTTAAATTTATTATAAAAATGTATAAAAATACATACAATATAGCCTTTATAGATGATAATAGCAATAATATAGAAATATGTAAGAAAATAGGTATATTAAAATGTATATATTATCGGATAAAATAAGCTATATAAAATTTCTATTAACAAGCTCTTTATGGCTTGGCATATTTAATGGCGGGCTGAAAAATGGGCGTCCTCCCCTTGCCGACAGACAGACGCCAAGAGGTTCTTCATCCCCATTTAAGGAGCTGACGGTGAAGGAGCCGAGGGTGACTGCAAGAGCGACGGCAGGTCAGCGATAGGATGCGGCGAGGGGAATCTCGACGGCCTTGCTCTCTACGCCGAGCTTGCTGACGCCATAGAGAAACGGCTTGAGGAGACAGGTCGCCGGTAGGGATAGAGGTTGATGGCGCGCTCGTCTTGGCGCGGGGTATTGCACTGGATATATGCCGGAAACCTTAATAACAGCGGGCGGATCCACAT
>JAEMPK010000183.1 GCA_022759345.1 Pyrobaculum sp.
TGTGTTGCCGCTTCTTTTTCCCAGTGGCCGTAGAAGACGGTGTAGAGGCCGAACCGGCGGGGGTAGTAGACGTCGAAGATTGGGTTGTCTCCTATCATGACGTGTGCGTTTTGGAAGTATTGGGGGCAGGTTTTTGGGCATCTGAATCTGTCTGAGGTCCTCACGTCGTCTACGAGTCTGTCTAGGCCGAGGTGTTGTATGACCGGCATTTGGTAGTACGCCAGGCCGTTGGTGGCTATCTCCACGCGGTATCCCATGGCCTTCAGTTCGGCTAGAGCCTCGGCGGCTCCTTCGTTTAGTCTGAAGGTGTTGAGGTGTCTTTTCAACGTCTGGATGACGTCTGGCACTTCGTCGACGCCGAGCTCCGCTGCGGTTTCTTCAAGTATTTTCTGCCAGTCGAAGGCCCTTAGGTCTAGTGCCCGTAGAAGCTCTAGGTTCCTCTGCCTAGCCCTCCTCCAGACCTCCGCCGGCGTTGTGCCTGCACGTTTTGCGATGTATGCGCAAATCTCGGCGAATACGGGATTCCAGGCGTCTAGAGGTATGAGGGTCCCGTCTAGGTCTATTAAAACAGTCGCCATACGGCCTCTGTTATGAGCGCCAGTAGAGTCACGCCAAACGCCGCGAGGGTTCCGCCTCGGTATTTCTTCCACTGCCCCCTCAGCGCGATGAGAGAGAGGTAGATCAACGAGAGACTTGTGGCGGCGGCGCCTAGCGCTAAGAAGAGAAGGCCTTGAGAGAAGGCGGCGTATGTCAGCGCTAGGCCGAACACGACGGAGGCCAGGGTGACTGCGGCGCCTAGCGCCGCGGCTTTCTGCGGCCCAACTACCACGGCTAGGGTTCTTACGCCCGCCCTCATGTCGCCTTCGTAGTCCATAGCAACTTTCACGAACTCGCGGCCTAGGTTCGCCACTAGAGAGGATAGAAAAAGGAGAGTTAGAACGACAGAGGCGCCGCCTGCGGCGGCCATGCCGTAGATGTACGTCATAGAGGTGAGGAAGGCCACCACGAAGTTTCCCACCACAGGCACTCGTTTGAGCTTGGCGTTGTACCACACGCCGAGAGCCGCCGCCAATGCGTATATGGCCAGGGGCGCGGGGCCTAGGAGGACCGCAGCCGCCGCGCCTGACGCCAACGAGCCGTAGGCAACTACGCGTGCGGTGTTTATGTCCACAGCCCCCGTGACTAGGGGGGCGTCAGGCCTGTTTATCTTGTCCTCCTCTAGGTTGACCAAGTCGTTGTGGGCGAATAAGCCGGCCTCGGCGAGGAAGGTAGAGACCGCCAAAAGCATCGACGCAAGGGGGTCGCGGCCGCCTGCCACTAGGTAGGAGGCGGTTGACGCAAGCGCCGCCAATATGCCGTGTTCGCCTCTTATCAGCCGCCATAGGGACACGGCAGGTTTACGCCACTTCTTTAAATAGACTGCTGGAGACGAAGAAATTTAAAAACATCTTTCTTCACGCCTTCGTGCCTAGACACCAGAACTACTCATTAGGCGACGAAGAAATAATGAAGCAGGTATTTAGGGAGTATGGAGTAAAGATTACGCCGGAGCAGATAGCCAGAGCGTACGCCCCCGAGCAGAGGATGTCTTGGAAGAAGAGCGTCGAGGTGGCGAGATTCATCAAAGGCATGACTCTTAAGCAGGCCAAAGCCTGGCTGGAGGACGTGGTTAAGCTTAAGAGACCTATCCCAGTCAAGACGTTTAAGAAGAAGCAGGCCCACCACGCCGCTCCCTGGAGCGGGTGGCCTGTGGCTAAGTGGCCTGTCAAGGTTGCCAAGAGATACCTCGAGGCGTTGGAGAATCTGGAGAACAACGCCAAGTTCCGAGGCCTCGACACGGAACGCGTCGTCATCGTCCACGCCGCCGCACATAAGGGGATTAAAATCCCCAACATAATGCAGAGAGCCTTCGGCCGCGCCACTAGATTCGACGAGCAGACGGTAAACTTGGAGCTCGTCGCGGTGGAGTTACCTAAGGAGGTTGTGCCGAAGTATTACAAGCTGAACTTGGTAAAACGCTGAAATAGAAGCCTCCCGGCAACTTTAATCATAAAAACATCAAATATCTAGCAGTTTTGATGATGGAAATTCCTTTAAGGTGAGCGGTGACCGCTTCACCCCTTGCTGATGGGGGCGTGTAGGGCTATCACGTTTGTATATGGATGCGCCGCATCTCGGAATTTGACGTAGTGTTTCTTGTCTGTGTAGTGTATCGGCACCGCTATCTTCGGCCTCAGCAGAGCGACGGCGTCTGCCGCCTCCTCCGGCGTCATCACCGAGCCGCCGCCGATGGGCACTAACAACACGTCTACGTCTTTGACCTCTGTCATTTCTTTGATAAGGTCGGTGTCACCCATGTGGTATATCCTAACGCCATTTGCCTCGACTAAGTAGCCTACTCCAAACCCCTTGGGATGTATTGGCTTGCCGTCTTTCGTCTTTGTAACATTATAGGCGTGGACAACGGCTACCTTAAAAGGACCCAGCTCTAAGACGTCCCCCGGATTTACTGTCATTCCGCCAAATGGAGAATAGAAGGACCCTACCCCGCCGGGAAAGTGGCCCTCGTGACTATGTGTGTAGAGCAGGTAGTCGCAACCTGTCGTGTCCAACGCGTCTATACAGAGGGTTTTGCCGGTGCTTCTCACCGCCGCCCCCGCTACTCCGCCTATTCTCCACAGATCTACGTTTCTGAACCTCAGCATATCCGCGGCACCAAGTCGCCTCTGGGCGCCTCCAGTATCCTCAGCCCGCCCACCACGGTCTTGAGGAGGACATAGCCTTTGTACCTCTCGGCGCTCCTCACCTCGCCTATCACTGCAGCGTTTTCAAACCCCAGCTTCTTCATGTACTCCACCACCTCCTCAGCGACGTTTGGGTCTACCGCCAGCACCGCGGCGCCTTCGCTGGCGAGGGCGAGTGGGTCTATGCCCAGCATATTGGCGTAAGATGCCACCTGCGGCCTAAGGGGCACCGCCGCCTCCTCCACCACTATGACGGTCCCCGACGCCTTGGCCCAGTCGTTGAGGACCATGGCGAGTCCGCCTCTGGTGGGGTCGCG
>JAEMPK010000078.1 GCA_022759345.1 Pyrobaculum sp.
ATGGCCACGGACCAGTCGGGCGGCTTAGTTACGTTCGTGCCAGCGGGGATGTTTATGTTGAAAATCACGAAGCCTGTGTCGTTGGCCACCGCAGAGACCCTATAGTCCTGGAACACAGACGGGTACTTGGGGCTAGACGCGATCTCGCGGATAATTAACGTAAAGTTCTTGCCGGCGGCGAATTTATACGGCGGGAAGTTTACCAAGCTCTTACTCCATGGCGTACACAGGGCGTACTGAGGCCCGAAGCCGGCCGCCGCCCTTGCGTCGTTTATCTGCATTATCACGTCGAAGGCGGAGGGCAGAGCTTGCCCAGGCCCATATTGGGCATAGGCCACCGCCGCTAGGACGGTTAGTGCTAGGAGTGCTAGGATTGTCTTTGTTTGGTTGTGCATAACTCATCGAATGCTGGTCGTTTAAAAAGTTTTCTCTTCTATTAAGATATAACGATGGTGGCGGTTAGGGGCCCCTCGATCCTTATCTCCCCTCCCCCGAGGTATACCCTGAGGGTGTTTCCCCCTTTGTCGACGGCCTCGACGTACTCCCCGTTCCAGGTGATGGACTGGGGCATGTCGCTGTCTCCTCTGGCGAAGGCGGAGAGGAGACTGGAGACGTACTGCGTGGCTGGCTCGTCTGCTGCTGTGGGTTTTTCTTTGTAGAGTATAGGCGGGACGAGCTCCGTGGGGACGTTGCAACTATATGGCGTTCCATCAACAAGTACCTTTGTTATCGTCAACGGCGAGGTGGTGAACTCCACGTATATGTTGTGGCCCGCCACATTGAGAGACAGCGAGCCGCTCCCGCCTTCGATTTTTCCGCTGTAGTCGCCTGTGTAGGTACCACCTGCTGAGCTCACCGTTATCTGCCCCGAGACGGCTCTGCCCGTAGGGGTGTAGGTGAGGGTGCCAGTCACCCTTACTACATCAAGGACTACTCTGGCCTCCACGCTCCCCGACCTGCAACTTAGCTTCAGGCCTAGTAGTCTTCTGTTGTCTGTGAACTCGATTCTAGAGATGTCTTTTACCGTTATTTTGGGCGGCGTCAGCGTTAGGGAGACCTTCAGTCTGTATGTGGTTGAGTTGACTCTTACCTCCAGCGTCTTCTCCCCCGGTGCCTGCACTGTCTCTGTGTAGTTCTTGGAGGCGGCGCCGCCCGGCGCCAGCTTGTAGTAGTCAACGCCGCCCGGGCCCTCGACGGCGAGCGTCACGGTCCTCCTGGTGGCGTTTGTAGTGATTACGTAGCCCCACGTCAAAGCCACCGTCTTGTTCACAGCTGAGAGCGACGTCAAGTCTGTCCCGTTGGGAGGCGGCCAGCTCCGCCTGACCTCGGGGCTCCACAGCACGATCTGAACCTTGGGCGCCACCACCTTCACCCGTATGGCGTGGCGCAGAGTGGCGTTGAGGCTCCCCGCGACTCTGAACTCCACGTTATATACGCCCGCGGCGCCTACCGTGATTGTCTTGGTAATGTTGAGCTCCTCGCCGGGGGCCAGCGCGAAGGCCCTGCCGTCTATGGATAGGCTGGCTGTGGCGTTCCCGGTGTTTTTTATCCAGAGCCACGCGGCGTAGGTCTCGCCGGGCAACGCCTCCACCTCAGAGGGGCCTCCCACCCTCCAGTCGAACGCCGCTACAAAGTAGCGCACAGTAACCGGCACCTCCACGCCGTTCATTTTCACGACGTAGGAGCCTGCCGCCTCCACTGAGATCGTCATGTTTATGGCCTTGGTCTCGCCCGGCGCCACGGCCACCCCTCCCACCCACGCCGTTAGGTTGCCCAGGTTGCTGACCCTCACAGCCACGGTGAGGTTTGCCGGGAGCTTCGTCGCGTTTATATACACGGGCTCCGCCTGGAGGCGGGGCGCGTAGTAGTACACCCTGACCGCCTTCACGTGCCTAGTCCCGTTGACCACGGCCTCCACCGAATGTTCGCCGGCCCACCAAACTGTCTTGTTCGCGGCTATCCTCACCACCTGCCCGGGGGCGACCTCATACGGAACGCCCCCCACCACGACTACGCCTGTGCCGTTGCCCGAGTTTTTAACGACAATAGTATAATTTATGTAGATGGGGAGCCTCGTCGTGTTTATCACCCCGGGCGCCTCAACCGCCACCTCTATGGAGGGGGCGTACACCACGCGCGGCGGCTGAGCCGTGGACGTGGGTGTCTCAGTCTGTGTCTTTGTCTCTGGCTTCTCCGCGGTGGTGGTCGGCGGCTGGGAGGTGGCGATGGCCGTGGTGGTCGTATGTGTGGGAGTGGCCGCGGCGCCGCCGGGGGGCGCGGGCGGCTGTTGCAGAGCCAGGTAGGCGACTATAAGGGCGATGCCCAGGGCTATTAACCCGCCCGCCGTCTTGTTCATGGCGGTGTTTTGCGGCTCATATTTATATTTCCCGAGCCGTTGAGGAACGTGCGCTGGGTTTTGGTGCTGGTGCTCTTGGCGGTGGCCGTCTACGCCTTGGAGACTGAGCACTTCGTCGTGACGCCCGACGACCAGACCCTAGCCAAGTACCTGGAGGAGGCCTACAGCTTCTACGTAGGCAAGGGCCTCAAGCCCGCCCCTCCCTGCCAGGGGGCTAAGTACCAAGTATTGATAGACTCCTCCAACGCCTATGCCGGAGACACCGAGATCGGCGACAGATGCATAGTAAGGATCGTGTTTAAGCCGCAGTACACGCCCAGGCTCGTGTACCACGAGGTGGGCCACGTCTTTTTTGAATACTATAAACATTATGAACAGGATTTCTGGGTCGACGAGGCTGTGCCGGAGGCCATGGCGTCGGTGGCCACCGGGGTTTACTACTTCCCCCAGATGTATTTCCAAGAGAGTCTGTATAGGGTTAACCCCTTCGCTTTGGGGGTCGACAGGTTGTACGACTGGTATAAATACAGCGCCCCGGTGGCTTGGTATCTTGAGAGAGCTGGCAACTGGGCTGATGTGTTGACGGCGTTTTCAACGCAACAGACTGCCGCCTCTCTCTATGTTAGGTTTCTTCTGGAGCTCGCCAAGGGCGTTTCGCTGGGCGGCGTGACGTATAGACCGGACGTAGAGGTGGTGG
>JAEMPK010000066.1 GCA_022759345.1 Pyrobaculum sp.
GGGAGGTCTGTTCTCCCCACCTAGCGGTAGAAAGGCGTGTCTCTGGTAAACACGGAGCCGTCAACCACCAAAGACACAGAGCCAGGCGTGTGCCCCAGCGTATGCCACACGTCGAATATCCAAAGCCTCTCGCCCAGAGGTCTAGGCGTCGGGATGTCTGGTATCCGGAACCCCCATTCCTCAGCGATAGCGTTGAGCGTCTTGTAGACAGCCCAGTCGGCTGGATGCGCGTAGAAGGGAGCCCCCGTGGAGTCGACCAAGTCGGCTACGGCGGCCACGTGGTCGAAGTGGAGGTGCGTGGCGACTACAGCCACTAGAGACCTGCCGCGGAGTAGCGTCAAGATCTCATCTACGTCTCCGCCGGGGTCTACGACTACGCACTCCTCTGCGATACATACGACGTAGGTATTCGTCGACAGAGACCCGTCGTTAACCTCCTCACCTCCACAGATATATATGGAACCCGTAATATAGATCTCTATGAAGGCGGTGGCCGCAGTCCTCCTCCTTCCAATGCTTGTCGTAGCCCTCCAGATTGGACAGCTTAATTTCGTAGACGTAAAGTCGGCCCAGGACTACAGAAACGCGTTGAAAGACGGGCCTGTATTGGTGTTCATCCACCAGCCCGACTGCCCCGGCTGTCAATACCTCAAGACGCAGGTATTTACAGACGGCCGGGTGGCGTCGGCTCTTAAGGGCATCAATCTGGTGTCTATAGACTTGGCCAACTACCTGGTGCGAGGCGTGGAGGCGGTGGCCGATGGACAAGTTTACATATACTACGGCGGCTCGCTCCGGGAGCAGAAGGCCTCAGGCCGGCAGAACATCCCAGTGATAGGGACGCCGACTGTCATCATGGGCTACGTGAAAGACGGCGACTTGCACGTGACTTTCGTGATGATAGGTGCCGTCGACTCCGACACGTTCTTGAAGTTCCTAGAGCTGGCCTACCCGCGGCAGACCTCCACCTCACAAACAGCCGCGGGACAGATAGCTGGCGCCCCGCAGATCGAGGAGCGGCAGGCGGTTGTGGGTAGCGGCCTACAGACGTTTGTCCAGTTGGCTCTGTCCTTTGCCGCCGGCGCCGCCAGCGTGTTTTCGCCTTGTGTGCTGCCGGTGTTGACCATCGCCGCCACGACCTACTTAGCTAGGCGGAGTCTGTCCATCGTCCTGGCGGGCATGGCGGTGTCCTACGCCGTGATTGCGACCGCGGTGTCCGCCGCGGCGGCTTGGGTCGGCGAGGTGGCCAACGTCGTGCTCTACGCCGTGGGCGGAGTTCTGCTGATTCTAATGGGTGCTGTGTTGGTGGTGGAGAGGCTAAACAAGGCGTTCGTCGTATGGGCCTCCCGCTTCCAGACCTCTGCATATAAGGCCTCTAGGCGCGGCGTGGGGAAGGTCGGCGACTTTATGCTAGGGGCCTCCCTAGGCGCTGTGTGGACTCCCTGCATAGCGCCGTTCTTCGGCGCCGTTGTTGTGGCGAACTTAGTGGCTTCGGCGATAAGCGGCAACTACCTCCTCCTCTTCGCCGCCACCCTGGCCTACGCCGCCGGCCTCGCGCTTGTGATATACATCTTAATAACCGTCGTGAGGAGAAGCGCAACACGTACAACAAAGAGTCTGAAATGGGGCGCGTTAGGCAGAAAAATCGAATACGTCGTCGGAGCCGCGTCGATAGTGCTCGGCGTGTTGCTGATAGGAGAGGCCCTCGGATTGGGCACCTTCACCTTCTTATTCAAACTCTAGGAGGAAAATCATACGTCGCCATGTCCCAATGTAAAAACCTAAAATGGGCGTGAAAAAGATCAAAGATGGAGTGTCCCTATTTCGTAGAGTCCAGAGTGGCTGGCTCCTGCATGCCCAGAAGAGAAGATCTGGACAGGTGGACGCAACTCGGCGTCAAGACAGTCATCTCGCTGGCAGAGGCCTGGGAAATCGAGTACTACGGGAGGTGGGGGCTTCTGGAGTTCCGTAGCTCTCTGGCAGACAGGGGGATGAAGTGGATCCACTGGCCGACGCCCGACGGGTACCCGCCGAGGAGACTCGATGAGCTGGTAGAAGTTATCAAGAGAGAGGCGAGAAACGGCGTCGTGGTGGTCCACTGCGTCGGCGGCATGGGGAGGACGCCGACGACGCTCGCCGCCTACCTAATCGCCACCAAATGCATGAAAGCCGAAGACGCGATCAGGGCGGTGGAGGAGGTCAACCCCAACGTCTCGCTGACAGATCAGCAGTACTACGCATTGCTGGAGATAGAGGCTATGGCCCGCGATGTATGTAAATGAGATGCTTCATGGTGGGGGTCCTCGGCGTCGGCGGCGTGGGGAAGACTACATATATCTATCGCCTCGTAGGCGTGCCGATCCAGCCGAAGACCACCCTCAGGCCGGGGATGTACAGAACTATAATACGGGAGATGCCGGTCTGTATACTCGACGTGCCTGGCCACCGCGCCATCGAAGTTGCAGACGCGCTTGCCAGGGCGTGGCCATACTACCTAGACCTCGCCATATATATGTACGATGTGACAGATGCCTACACATTACAGAGCCTTCTAGACATAGAACAACACCTTCAGAGCAGGATAGTGAAGCCGTACCGCGGATGTGTAGTGGTAGGCAACAAAGTAGATTTGGCAAAAGAACGGCATACATTTATAACGGCAGAAGACGTGGCGGAAGCACTAGGGGCGCTCGGCATCTTCTACATCTCCGCCCTAAAAGACCCCTACGACAAACTTATACAACCACTAAAAACAGGTCTCGAGGAGAGACATGCTTGATGCTCTTAGGAGCATACATAACGTGGCGAGATCCGGCCTTACGTGGTGTACATCGCCACGGCTGACCTCATGAGGCTGGCAGAGCAAGACGGCAAATCAGAAGGGCCGTGGCGCTTTATCTCGCCGGAAATGCAAGGAACGGCACATCGAGGCAGAGGGAGCTCGCCGAAAAGCTCCTAAAAAGACATCCTCCATTTAATCGCCTCGCCGCCTTCTCGAAGCCGGCATCGTTATGCGTTAGCCGATATTGAGCCGAAACGCCGAG
>JAEMPK010000164.1 GCA_022759345.1 Pyrobaculum sp.
GTGAGTAGGCGCAGTATCGCGTATCCGAGGCTTAAGCCCCCCACGGGCACCAGCGAGGCGACGAAGACTATGGTGAGGTAGAGCCACTTCTCGCGCCTAGACGCCGCTAGGACCGCCGCCGGCGTCGCGAAGATCCACGCAACTGCTACTGCTGGAAAGAGAAGCGACGTGTGTGTTTCGAAGGATTTATAGAGGTGGTCGCCGACGTCGCCAAGGGTCGGCAGATGTGGTAGGACTGCACGACGCCGCTTAGGCGGACCGCGACGAGGGGGTTAGCGAGGAGCAACGCGGCGACGGCGACCTCCGACACCGGGAAGTAGAGCGATATAAACGTCAACACGACTTCGTACACGAGCGCTAGAGCTGACCACGCAGAGACCCCCACGTATATGCGTAGCCCCGCGTGGGCGCCGCCAGGCCTATGAAGACGCCTAGGGGGACCCCGATGAGACTGTAAATTCTCCTGCCCATGGGATCAGTTGTAAAACTGGCCTGCAATAAATCTCGTCACCATATTGCGGCTTCTCGCTGTATCTGATCACATTGGTGGTTTATAAACTTCCACTTTTCCTAGCCCGGCGCTATTACGCCGAGGTCCTCGGCATGCCTATCGCCAATAAGCAACTCTGTCTCAGCGGCCGATGTCACGACGTCGGCGGAAGGCCCACTTCTCTGTCACCTACATACACCATCCACAGCCCCTCTCAGGAGGAAGGCACTCACAGAGCCGGCTTCGACTGAACTCAGGAGCGGATAAGACGAGGGGTGGCCGGCGGTATCGGCAGGTGCGTCAGCTCTGCCTAAGCCCGCTGTATGCCACGGCGGGGGTCTCTACGACGCGGTCCTGCGGCTTAGACCAGATCCTCGGCCTTACCCTCACCGCCGTGTCCGCGCCGAAGAGACGTGTGGCTTATTCTCCCTCTCCTAGCTTGTATATGTGGCCGGTTCCTCCGCGGCCGGTCTCCTCGCGTATCGGACAACTGTTTTATTAATGGCTCTGTTTTCGGCCGTGCAGGCAATTGACGTGTGGAAGCGGTACTCCTCGGGGTGGGTCCTCAGAGACGTGTCCCTCGACGTGAGGAGCGTCGTCGCGATATACGGCGCCAACGGCTCAGGCAAGACCACGCTCGTCAAGATACTGGCGGGCCTCGTCCCGCCCACCCGCGGCGAGGTGAGGCGGCCGGGCCGGGTCGGCGTGGCGCTCCAGCAGCCCATGATGCATCCAGACCTAACTGTGGAGGAGAACTTGAAGTTCTACGCCGGGGCGCTTAAGGCAGACTACAGAGAGGTGGTGGAGCTCTTCGGCTTGGAGAAGCATCTCCGTGCCAAGTTTTCGCATCTGAGCTACGGCTGGAGGCGCCGCGCCGACCTCGCCAGGGCCCTCCTCGGGGCGCCCGAGGCTCTTCTTTTAGACGAGCCCATGCTGGGTCTCGACGCGGAGGGGAGGCGCGCCGTGGCTGAGGTTGTGCGCAGATTCAAAGGGCCCGCAGTGGTCACCGCATCGTCCATGTGTGACTACATGGAGGTGGGCGCGGAGGCGTGGTTTGAGTTGAGAGAAGGCACGTTGCGCCCCACCGCGCCGACATGCGGCCCTACCTAGAGAGGGAGGTTAAGCTCTTGGCTAGGAGCTGGGAGACGCTGGCGTCGACCTTCCTAATAGCGGCGGCCTTTGGCTTCGTCTTCGACAGACACTACGCCGCCGGGCTGGCCGCGGTGAACTTCGTGGCGGCGGCGCTCTACGGGTACGTCCAGGTTCTGCGGGAGGAGGAGCTGGGCACCCTCGACGGGCTCAGGCTACTGAGGCAACCGGAGAAGGTGGCCGCGGCCAAGTTCTTTGCGCTTTTCTTAACTTCGGTTGCGGCCTCGTTCTTTTACTCAGCAATTTACTACGCCGCCTCGATGAGGCCGCCCGAGCTGTGGCTTCTGCCGCCCACCTCTGCCTACTTCGCAGCGGCCTCCACCGCGTCGGCGTTGCTCTCAACCGCGGCCAAGTCCGGCGTGACGGTCTCCATGACCCTCACGGCGGCTCTCGTCCTAGGCTACTCCCTGTCCCTAGCCGCCGGCCGCATGGACCTTGCGACGCTCGCCATGCCGCTAACGGCCCTCCTGACGCTTCTGGCCCTCAGCCGCTCGATAGTATAGTGAACGGCCGAACATCTGCTTGACTCGTCCCCATACGTGAAGGTGATGAACAACACCTTCGTGGGCAACTCCATCCCCGCCCTCTACGTCGATATATTCCTCACGGGGCAGAGCTAAAGGCAGATATTAGAGACAACACGTGGCAAGGACACGCCTCCACCAGCCCCTACGTCTACCGGAGCGCCTTCGCCGAGGTTCTCGCGAAGTCGGACCTCCTCACGGCCCCCATATCGGCGTGCCCGCCAGGTTCCTCGTGGAGAGCCTCGCCGTGGGCAATGTGGCCTTCATCGACCCGAGACCGTATAGATCGCCTCCCCTAGGGGCGGCTTCCAGCAAGACGTAGATGTGGAGGTTGGGGACAGGGCGGTGGTGATTGGGCCAAACGGCTCCGGCAAATCCACCCTGCCGAGGTGCATATCGGGGCTCTGGAGATGTAGACCTCACAGCTACTGCATATGATTCTACGTCCCCCGGAGCACCGAGATGCCCAAGAATGAAGGGCACGCGACTACGTCGAGATCTTGGAGTCGGCTCTCGGCATTGAGGCCCGATTGGGGGTTATGGACGTTAACTACCTAGGTAAAACAGAGGAGCTGTTTACAAGCATGGCCGTGAGAGTTATATTAGTAACTCCTAGATTCCATTTAGGATATACGAACTCCTATGAGAACTACCTACCGTAGACCTTTACCGTCACGTACTGGCCCCTCCCCCTCCAGTTTTCCGTAATTATCAATAGCGTAGACGTTAACCGCGGCCAACACGGCGAGATAAATCAGCACCGCGGCGGCCCCGAAGATAGTTGTCACCACCCGCATCCTACCCCTCTCCATACCCCTCTCTCTAAGAGAAGATTGGAGTTTCTGTGAACAGCGCCGAGCTA
>JAEMPK010000064.1 GCA_022759345.1 Pyrobaculum sp.
ACTTCCTCGACTTGTAGCGATATCCGTGAGTCCTCTTGACCATGCGCCCTCAGAACCATAAACTTATTAAAATTTTTGGCGCAGAAGGAGACGGATAAGTTAAAAACGTGAGGTATACAGAAACTAGTGAGTGTGAAGAAGATACGCAAGTCGGAGGAGATTACAAATGCGAAGGCTCTTGAAATCCTTAGAGAACTAGCCTCCTCCACGCAACTTTCAGATGACCAGAGAAAAACCTTGGACTACCTAGAAAAGGTTGTAAAAAGAGATAAAGAAGCGGCCGAGACTTTAGTAAAACAACTGATAGAGAAATTCGGCTTTGCCCGTATCACCGCCATACAGATAGCAAACCTAGCAATAGAGAGCATAGATGAACTCAAAATAATACTCTCATATCTAGAAAAAAGAGAGTACACAGACAGCGAACTAAAGGAAATTTTCAAAATCCTCACGGGACAATGAAGAGTAGAAAGGAGGAATACGCATATGTAATCGACATACTGCCCCCAGAAGTTGCGCTGTATAGACTCCCCCCAAAGATGCGGAGAGACTTTCCACACGACGTCTCATACGCACACCTAGTCGGCGAAGACCACTTCGCACTTCTGGAAGTCACATTGAAAAAAGGCGCCGTTGTAGAGATAGGCGAAAAAGTATACGTAGGGCCTGGCACGCGGGATAAAGTAGATAAAATTGTGAGGAGGATTAGATACGAGGACCTCCAGCCACAAGGCAAAGAAAACCTCCGCATGGTGGTAAGAAAAATTGTAGAACAAAAACAAGATTTTTTCATTAAATGGATAAACACGGCAGGTCCCATCACCATAAAGTTGCATAGCCTAGAGCTTTTACGAGGAATAGGCAAGAAAAAAGTTCAGGAAATACTAGATGAAAGAAAGAAAAAACCATTTTCTTCATACGAAGATGTAAAACAGAGAGTAGGAATAGACCTCGTTGAACTCATCACCGACAGAATATTGAGGGAAATAGCAGGCGAAGATCCTTACTACCTCTTCGCTACGCCGCCGCCAACACAGACACCTTAAGACTCCTCCACACATCAACTCAACCATTCAGATGACGACGCTTAAAAGGCCTAAACCGCGTAAATTACTGATACCAGCTGTGTCTAAGATTTAAATACCTATGCCTTGTGTTAGCCATGTCGACGAAGTACGTAGAGGCGGGCGAATTGAAAGAAGGATCCTACGTAGTCATTGACGGAGAGCCTTGCAGAGTAGTGGAGATAGAGAAGGCAAAGACGGGCAAACACGGCAGCGCAAAGGCCCGCATAGTTGCAGTTGGGGTGTTTGACGGCGCTAAGCGGACTCTAAGCCTCCCTGTGGACGCTCAAGTCGAGGTGCCAATTATTGAGAAATTCACGGCACAAGTTCTCTCTATGTCTGGTGATACTATTCAGTTGATGGACATGAGAGACTACAAAACTCTAGAAGTCTCCATGAAGTATGTAGAGGACGAAGCGAAAGGCAGACTCGCTCCGGGCGCCGAGGTCGAGGTTTGGCAAATTTTAGACAGATATAAAATAGTAAGGGTAAAATAACATAATAAACATAAATATATAGTTAATTCGTTGATCAACGTATTTCTGTTACATAAAGCTACATAGTTAGTCTATATTATATTCGTTAGCGGCCGCGATGATCTTTATCGTATGTTTCTTTCTTGCCGTGCTTTCTGCGCCCTACTGTCGTAACGGCCTCATTAGTTAGTCACGGTTGAAAAATACAAACATTGTTTGGACAAGTCTTTAGATCTTGAGATTGTTGTGGCTAACAAATGTCGTCGATATGAGACGAGTTGAGGCTGTCGAAGATTTCTCCTATACGCAGGCGTATTTCAATATCTCGCCGCATTTAGGTATTTCTGGGATCTTTGGCACAGCCTCTGCAATCACCCTCTTGATTAAACCTATCTTTTCAATCATCATCTTCTCGACGGCCTCAGCCGTTACTGGCTGATGCGGGACCCATACGTCGTAGTCTGTGACTAAGGCTATGAGGCCGTAGCACATGCCTAGCTCTCTGGCTAGGTTTATCTCGGGGACGAGGGTCATCCCTATGATGTCGCAGCCGAAGACCTCTCGCCAGATCCGCGATTCGGCTTTGGTGCTGAAGCGCGGCCCCTCTATACAGACGTAGCAACCGCCGTCGTGGGTCTTGTTGTATTTTCTGGCCGTCTCTATCAAAACTTGTCTTATCTCCTGGGTAAAGGGCTCGAGACCTATTGACACATGGCACGTCCTCGGCCCGTCGTAGAAGGTGTATTCTCTGCCTTTGGTCATGTCGACGAATTGATCCGGCACCACGAAGTCGCCGGGGGCGTAGTCAGGCCTTAGGGAGCCGACTGCGCTTACCGCCACTATCGACTTGACGCCCAGGGCGTGGAGGGCGTAGATGTTGGCGCGGTAGGGGATTTTATGCGGCGGGTATTTGTGGCCTCTGCCGTGCCTAGGCAAAAAGGCGACGACTCTGCCCGAAACACGCCCCACTATTACGTTGTCCGAGGGGGGTCCATACGGCGTGTGGATTTGTACCTCTACTGCGTTTTCAAAAATGCCGGGGTCGTAAAGCCCACTCCCTCCAATTATCCCCAAGGTGGGGAACTCGTCTACTCCTATCTCTTGAGGCGTCTTAGGGGGGTGGGTGAGCTTTACCACATTTACCATAAAGGTAATATCTCTTCGTGTTTTAACAGTTGTGGAGGTGTTTGCACCTACGCCGGCAGAGCTGATTAGGAGGTACAACGCTAAAAAGATTCAAGACGAAAAGTACGAGGTCTCGGTGCTTAACTTGCCCTGGGTTATATATAAGCAGGACATAGACCTAGTGCTTAAGCCAGGGGTTAAGTACGTTATTGAAGGTGTACAAGTGGAGGGGTTGACTCAGCCTTGGGAGGCCTACGTCGCGCTCGTAACTCCCGAGGGCGATTTCGGAGTGGGGTACGTGGTGGCTCAGCGGCGAAGAATGTT
>JAEMPK010000174.1 GCA_022759345.1 Pyrobaculum sp.
ACCGCGACGGAGACGAGATGGGGTAGGTGGGCGACGGTGCGAGGGCTGGCGGCATAGCTTGGCTCTGGCCGCCGTCGTCCTCTGCGTTTAGGGCCATCGTCACGGTGGAGGTGGGCACCGCGGCGTTGTTGATCGCCCTGGGCAGTATGGCCTTGAGATACGGGCCTTTCATAAGCGGCTGGGGGCGCGCCGATGATTTAGTCTCTGCGCTTTTCCTCACCGCCGCCTTCGCCAAGGCTGCCCAGTTGCCGTTTACAGACTGGCTCATGACGGCGATGTCGGCGCCGACGCCCGTGAGCGCGTTGCTCCACAGCTCCACCATGGTCAAGGCGGGGCCTATCCTCCTCCTCAAGCTTGGCCATCTCCTCGCCGGCTGGGCCGCCGAGGTGGCGTTTCTGGTGGGCGCCGCCACGGCCTTCGCCGCGGGTCTCATGGCGCTTGGGCAGAGAGAGCCTAAGCTTGTCTTGGCGGCATCGACGGCGTCTTATCTGGGCATGATTACGGCGATTGCGCTTGAAAATCCCCACGAGGCGGCGTTGCTCATATACGCACACGGCTTCGCCAAGGCCGCCCTCTTCATGGCCGTGGGCCACGCAATACACGTAACGCACAGCAGATTTCCCGAGGCCTATCCCCTAGCCGCCAAGATCGCCATTGCGCTGGGGATGCTCATGTTGGTGGGCATCCTGCCGACGGGGGCCTTGGCCAAGGCTGAGGCCCCTCTGTGGACTGTGGCGGTTTCGGCGCTTACCGTGGGCTACCTGGGGCGGATGTTGCGAGCGCCAACGGTGGGCGACTGGGAGCCTATGTGGGTGCCGTACCTTGCCCTCTTGGTGGTGCCAAACTTTCTGCTATACGCCGCTCCTCCGCCCGTCCTCTTCCTCGCCTTGGCTGGAGGCGTCTTGGCGTTTCTCGGCGACGTGGAGGTACTCAAGCGGCGGTTTTATCTGCCCGTGCTTTTCGACAGAGTGGCTCCCGCCGCGTTTAACGCCCTCTGGAGGCTGGCGGCCGTGGTGGACAAAGCCGTGGATAGGGTTCTGCAAGCCTCGGCGCTTCTGTGGCGGCTTGCGGCAGATGCGGTGACCTTGGCGGATTGGCTTGTGGACGTAGCCCTTCACGACGGCCTCGTGGCGCTCGTCCGCAGGGTTTCTGTCGGCGTGTCTGGGCTGAGGCTGGACTACTACCTATACGTGGCGGGCCTGGCGGCGGCCATCATAATAGCTGTGGCCATCGTGTTTGGGGTATGGAGATGATCTACATCTTGACCCTCTACTTCGCCGCCAGGCTGTTGATAGGGTTTAGCCGGTGGAGCCTTGCGGCGGACGCCGCCTTTATTACTTACGTGTGTTGGGCCCTGTGGGGGGCCACGCCGCTGGCGCTCTTGGCGTTGCCCTTTTATCTCGGCATCGTGGCGGTGGGAGGCGGCGTGTTTAGGCATTATGCGGGGCTGGCCTCTGCTTTGTCTCTCTCCGGCGTATATCTCATGTTCCAACAAGCGTTCTACCTCAAGGCCTTCGGCTTCGTGTTGGCTATCCTCTCGCCTGCGGCTCTTTTCCCCACCGCCAGAGACAAGGGTAGTCTCGAGGGGTTTTTTAGGTATTTGGTGATCTCCGCCTTCTCATCTGCTTTCCTCTTCATCGGCATGGGTCAGCGGGGGTCGCCGTTTGGGGAGGCCTTCCTTCTCCTCGCCGCGGCACTTGAGCTGGGCGTGGCGCCTATGTTCCTCTGGGTTCCCGATGTCTATGGCCGCGCCCACCCGGCGGGGCTCGCCATATTGGCCAGCCTGCCTAAGCTCTCCGCGGCTTTCGCCCTCCTCGCCATAAAGCCTGCTCCCCCCGCGGCGCTCCCTCTGGCTCTAGGTGCCCTCTCGATGTTGATCGGTAACCTAGGTGCATTGACCAGCGCAGATCTGCGCCGAGTCTTGGCCTACTCGACAGTGGCCCACTCCGGCTTCGCCCTCTTTGCCTACTCGCTCAGCCCCGGGGTGACACTGGCCTTGGTCATGGCCGACGCCCTGGGGAAGCTAGGACTTTTCTACGCCTTGGCCGCAGGTGCCCCAACGTGGAGCAACAGAGTGTTGGCAATTCACCAGATCGGCCTTCCTCCCTTCTTCGGCTTCTGGCCTAAGATGTTGCTGGTTCTTATTACGGCAGAGAGACTGGGCTGGGCGCCTGCCCTCTACGTCTTGGCAAATGTAGTATTAGTGGCGCCTTACTACTTTAAACTTATGGATCGCATGCCTGTCGGCCGCTCGGGCGTGCCGCCTCTGGTTGCCGCCGTCGTGGTTATTCTCGGCCTCCTTGCGCCTCTTTGGTTTATTTATCATATTAGTTCATTATTATAAAAGACAATTTCAACCTAAGCAATTATTTGATGAAAAATTTAAAGAAGTAAAGAGATTTAAAGCACATACGAGATAAGCACATGCGGGTTGAAACGGTTTGGCTTGGCCGCGGTGGGCAGGGGATCGTCACCGCTACGTACATCGTGGCGAATGCCTCTATTCTTGATGGATTTCATGCCATTGCCAACCCTGAGTTTGGCGCCGAGAGGAGAGGCGCCCCGGTTAAGGCTTTTCTAACCATAGACAAAGAGCCTATAGAAGATCAAGAGCCTGTCAAGACTCCTGACGTCGTGGTGATCTTTGACGACAGGCTTATCGAGCCGTTGAGATTTGCTATAGACGCCGTTAAGCCGGGCGGCTATATTATTATCAACACGGCGAAGTCTCCAGAAGATGTCAAGAGGCTGGTGGGGAGAAACGATGTCCATCTTGTGTTGTTAGATGCGGTGGGGATTGCGATGAAACACGTCAAACTGCCGGTGCCCAACGGCCCGTTGGCGGGGGCTTTCGCTAAGGTGATGGGATTCCCGAGACTGGAGTCCATCAAGTCGGCGTTTGAGACTCAACTTGGCAAAGCCGTAGAGGAGAACTTCGCCGCTACGAAAGAGGCGTACGAGACGGCGTTGGTCATCCCGCC
>JAEMPK010000053.1 GCA_022759345.1 Pyrobaculum sp.
GCGCGGCTACGTCTAATCCCGCGGCTCAATGTGGGGCGGACGTGGGGGCCTGCTCCTCCTCCTCGTGGCCGCCGTCACCGCGTCTCCGTAGCTTTTGTGGTGCTGGGGGCAGCTATAAGGTTCGGGATACTTCTCTAAATCATTTTGCGGTCTTTCAACTGCATTGACCTGCGGCGGCCTAGAGCCGCAACTGCACGGGGCGGGTGCCGATTAGTGGACGGAGGTGTGGGGTTGGTTTATGCGGTTAACCGGAAGCTTTTTCGCCCTCGGTGGGGGTTTTTATGTCATGAAAAACGGGTGGACCTATCTGGTGGCTGGCGTAACCGTGTTGGTGTATGTCATATACATCGCCATGGCCGTCTGGACTTTTTACAACCTGCCGCCCATACCCGAGAAGGTGGTGACTAAGAGCGGCCAGCTCCTCTTCACTGCCCAAGACGTCATAGAGGGCAAGATCTTGGCTCAGAAATACGGGTTGCTGGACTACGGCTCCTTCTTGGGCTTCGGCGGCTACTTCGGCATAGACTACGTCGCCTACACCATGAAGTTCTACGTAGACAAGGTCAAGGAGCTCAGAGGCCTCTCTCTGTCGGACGCCGACGTTAAGCAACTTTTGACACCCCAGCTCACCGCAAGGTCCTCCTCGGTTTTTGCGCCAGCTTCGGGCGTCGCGGTGGTCAGCGACGAGTTCGGGAAGGCCTTCGGCGAGGCGGTTAAGTTTTACGGGGAGCTCTTCGGCCCCAGGTCGGAGTCCATAGGCCTAAGGCCGAACTTCATCACGAACCAGGAGGAGGTCAGGAAGATCGTAGCCTTCTTCACGTGGGGCGTCATGATTGCGATGGCTAACTACACCAACGGCTTTCCATATCTGCCAGGAATATTGGGCCCCAACATCCACGTCACAGTGGCGACGTGGGTTACCTTCTTCGTGATGCTTCTGGTCATCATGCCCCTTGCGGGGTACGTCATCATGAAGTTCCTCGACTACTGGAAGGAGCCGAGGGTTACGCTTCAGCTTCCGCCTCCGGGCCCCGCCCAGAGGCTCGCCCTCCTGGGCTTCGTGCTGGCGGTGCTGGGTCTCTCGGTGCAGGGGCTCCTCGGCGGCTACCTGATGCATAAATACACAGAGCCGGCGGAGCTCTACGGCATCTCCGGCATAAACAACATACTGCCCTTCAACGTGGCCCGCGGCCTCCACTACAACCTAGCCATCCTCTGGATCGCCGTCTCCTGGGTCTCCTTCGCCCTCTTTGTGTTGCCCTACCTCGGCGTCCAGCTCAGCAGGGCAAGGGTCCTCGCCATACTCGGCGCCGGCACCGTGACCGCCCTCGGCATATTGCTAGGCCTGTGGGCCTCCTACCTCCGCCTCCTGCCTGACCCCATCTGGTTCATCGTAGGGTCGCAGGGGAGGCCCGTCATAAGCCAAGGCACTCTCTGGCTGTTGCTGATTGCGGCCCTCCTGTCCTATCTATCACTAACGGTGTGGAGGGCCTCCAAGACCTCGCCCGAGCCCATACAGCCCCTCGTCAAGATCCTGGCCATCGCCCTTGCCGGCACCGCCTTCGGGACCTTCATGGGGGCCCTCCCCGTGGTGACGCCGTGGTGGCACTTCACTATCGACGAGTACTTCCGCTGGATCATCATCCACGCCTTCGTGGAGGGCTTCTGGCCCGCCATCGTTACCCCCATCCTCTTGATCCTCCTCGTCATAGCCGGCATGGTGCCTCCGAAGATGGCCGTGGCGGCCGCCGGTCTCGACGCATCGCTTGAAATAGTGACAGGCATGATAGGGACTGCGCACCACTACTACTGGGGAGGCCAGCCCACCCTCTGGATGTACGTCGGCGCTGTGATGTCTACGCTGGAGGTCCTACCCATCGGCTTCCTGATCGCATACACCGTGGTGCTGTGGAGGCGGGGCGAGTACAAGACGGAGCTCCAGAAGACGCTCCTCACCTTCGTAATGGTGGCTGCCTTCGGCGGTGCCATAGGCGTCGTGGCCTTCGGCGCAGGTCTCATAAACATGCCCGTGGTGAACTACTACACTCACGGCTCCCAGGCCACCATGGTCCACGCCCACCTAGCCATGCCGCTGGCCTACGGCGTCCCCACAATGCTTATGTGGACGGTGGCGTTTTTCTTGGCGGGTGCCTTCGGCGAGGCGCATCTCCGCCGTCTGAGAATAGCCGTCGTCGTGATGGCAGTCGGCTTCTACCTCCAAGCACTGATTTCGCTTATGTTGCTCATGACCAACCAGTTCATCACCACGCAACAGCTGGGGTACTGGGCCTCAAAGGCGATCTTCGCGCCCGACGGCACGCCCGCCTTTTGGGCAAGGCCCGATATACAGCTCTACGTCTGGCTCAGGATGATAGGCGACATAGTGGCCGGGGCAGGCATAGCCGTGTTCCTCATATACATGCTAAGGGCGCTACCCCATGCGATAAGGTAAAAGCAGGAAAACCTTTTTTCATGCGGTGACCCCTCCTACTTGTCTATTTCCTCTAAACCCTTCACTTGCGCCTTGACGGCCGGCCTAGGACAGGGGGTTGACCTAGGCACCGAATGGCCCGGCGCCCTATGTGGTACGTCAGGCATGGCCATGAGCTCCAGAACTCTCCTCTTCTCCTTGTAGAGCCCCTCGTCTGTGAGGACTGTCACGTAGACTGTGAAGTACGCCAGCTCGCCGTGTGACTATTATGTAGTGTCTATTTTGTCCTAAATATGGGGGCGTGTGTGAAGTGGCCGTGGAACACGGCGCCTTCTGGCGATGTGGCTGTTTTCATAGCCTCTTCCCGAATTCTCCTTGGATAAACTAGTCTTTGCCGCGCACCGTCCCAACGACGAAGAGGGGTACTTCGAATTCTCCGCCGTAGTAGTAGAAGAGGAGGGTCTTTACCACTTCTCGGAGGAGGAGCATGAGGTCGCCTCTTCTCACGCCGGCGGCCTCTGCGGCCTCTTTCCACGGC
>JAEMPK010000149.1 GCA_022759345.1 Pyrobaculum sp.
GGCCAAGGTGCCCACCTGCGGCACATCTGGACCTACGGTGTAGATGGGCCGCCCGTCCACCGCCACTTCACCGACAGGCTCTTTTAACCTTTCCCGCGTGGGCCGCCTTGAGTATACTCAAATTGAAACCTTAATTAAAAATTTATTGATTTATCTCTACAAATATAAAGAATAGCAATCTTTAAAAATATCACTGTCGGAGTTAATTCATGACGGTGTTCAAAGTGGTGAGGGTTGACTTGTCCACAGAGAAGATAACCGAAGAGGTGTATAAGGAGGATCTCGTCCGTAAGTTCATGGGCGGCAGGGGGCTTGCCTCCTACTTGGCTTTAAAGGAGATACCAAAGGGTGTCGACCCGCTGTCGCCCAGTAATAAACTTTACATATTCGACGGACCTCTAAGCGGCCTTGCCACGCTGGCCACTAGTAGAGTTACTGTAGTAACGAAATCGCCTCTTACCGGCTCACTCACGCACGCAAACGCGGGCGGAAACTTTGCCTACATGTTGAGGAGGGCTGGATATGAGGGCATAGTTGTGGAAGGCAGAGCGGAGGAGCCGGTTTATATCTTGATCAAGGAGGGCGAGGTGAGCATAAGGCCGGCTAAGCATATCTGGGGCAAGTGGACAGGCGCCGCCACAAAGGCCTTGCTGGAAGACGCGGGGTTTGAGCCAGACGAGAGGAAGGCCGGCGTCGCCACGATAGGCCCTGCCGGCGAGAACTTGTCGCGCATAGCTGGCATAAGATTCAGCGACTATGAGCGCTTCGCCGGGAGAGGCGGCGTCGGCGCCGTCATGGGTTCAAAGAACCTCAAAGGCATCGTGGTGTGGGGCACCCGCGACCTCTACTCGCTGGTAATAGACAGGAGGAGGTGGATAGAGGAGACGGGCAAGCTGGCGCAGAGGCTGGCGAGCGGGCCCACGGCGAAGGGCCTACACATCTACGGCACTAATTTGTTGATGAATGTCATCAACTCTGTCGGCGGGTTGCCCACCCGCAACTTCGAGACTGGATACTTCGAAGAGGCTGAGAAGATCTCCGGCGAGCACATAAAGCAACATTACGTCGTGGAGACCCACGCATGTGCTCAATGTCCTATTGCATGTACACAACATGTAGAAGTTAAGTCGGGCCCGTTTAAGTTCTTGGGTAAGGCTAAATACGAGTACGAGTCCACATGGGCCTTGGGCGCCGACTTGGGCAACGGCAACCCGGAGGCCGTGTTGAAGCTGATAAAGCTTGCCAACGAGCTGGGGTTTGACACCATCTCGCTTGGCAATACGCTGGCCGTAGCTATAGAGCTTGCCAAAAAGGGTAAGCTTAAACTACCTCTTGACTGGGGCGACCCAGGTCCTTTAATAGATCTCGTGGTCAAGATGGCCTATAGAGACGGCGTAGGCGACGAGCTCGCAGAGGGCGAGTACCGCCTTGCGATGAAGTACGGCGAGCCGGAGGCCTTCGTCGGGTCGAGGGGCCAGGGCTTCCCGGCCTACGACCCCAGGGCGCTTAAGGGCTTCGCCATATCTTACATCACCGCCAACCGCGGCGGCGACCACCTAGAGGCTTACAGCCCCACGTGGGAGGTCTTAGGCGTCCCAGAGAAGGTGGACCCGTTGTGCGAGACTCCGGAGTGCATCAAGAAGCAGGCCAAGATTGTGGTCTACGCACAGCACCTCATGGCGTTGTCAGACTCGGTGACTTTCTGTAAGTTCGACACGCTTGACAAGGAGGGATTGTTTGAAAACGACTTGGCCCACTTATTCAACATAGGATTTGGATGGGACACCACTCCTCAGGAGATGTTGACCATCGGCGAGCGCATATTCAACGTCGAGAGGCTGTTCCACGTGAAGGAGGGCAAGTGGGTAAAGGACGAACTGCCGCCCAGGATGAGGAAGGAGATCCCGACGGGACCCGCCAAGGGACACAGCGCCACGAGGATGTTTGAGGAAGGCATAAAGGAGTTCTACGCGCTGAGGGGCTGGGTCGACGGGAAGCCCACCTACGAGACGCTTAAGAGACTGGGGCTGGAGGAGTTCCAGTACCTCTTGTAGGAGTACAAACCATTCTTTTTTCCCTTCCTGTGAATATATATTAACGTGTGGGGAACTTGCACCGGTGTTTGCCGTTTATTACAGGCCAGACCTGCGACCTCTGGCTGAGGAGTTTAAGAACAGATATGGCGCCGTTGACTTAACCTGCAGAGGCGAGATCAGCCACGTGTTTATTCTGGGGGGCGACGGGACTCTGCTGGAGGCGTTGAGGCGGTTTCCTTGTGTGTTGGACTTCTTAGTGGTTCATCTCGGGATGGGGAAGGTGAATTTCTACAGAAGCGCGGAATTTACGATCTCCTTGGAGGAAGCCGTGGAGAGGGTGCGGAGGGGTGCGTACCGAGTTTTGGAGCTCTCTACTCTTGTCCATGACGACTGCAGGGCGCTTAACGAGGTCTCGATATATAGA
Source organism: Pyrobaculum sp. (assembly GCA_022759345.1). Classification (GTDB taxonomy): domain Archaea; phylum Thermoproteota; class Thermoprotei; order Thermoproteales; family Thermoproteaceae; genus Pyrobaculum. The sequence continues at coordinate 2,461 of JAEMPK010000149.1, forward strand.
CGGGAGCCGGGGAGACTTCTGAGTTTTAGGGTTAAGACAGACGAGGGGGAGGTGGTGGGGAGGGCCGACGGGGTGATCATATCCACGCCGCACGGCAGCTCTGGCTACGTCGTGTCTACCTTCGGCCCTGTGGTGGACTACAGAGCCGACGCGATGGTTGTCTCCTTCATAGCGCCCTACACGCTTTTCCTAAGGCCTCTTGTCCTCATGTCGAACCAAGTGGTCGTAGAGACGGGAGAGGACGCCATCTTGGTGTGCGACGGGAGGGAGACGCGTCAGGGCAGAAGCTTTTTGGTGAGGAAGGGGGAGAAGAGACTTAAGTTGGCCGTGTTCGACGAGTTTCAGTTTCTCCGCAGGGTGATGGGGCGGTTGCAAAGCTTATGACTTGTTTCGTCCTCGACGCATCTGCCTTTTTCCACGCGCGCGACATGAGGGTGTTCGCCGGGCCTCTCTACACCACGAGACAGGTGGAGGAGGAGTTGAAAGACCCCATGGCGC
>JAEMPK010000082.1 GCA_022759345.1 Pyrobaculum sp.
ACGACAGATACCCCCCAAGCAGGCGGCTGACGCCGGTGGTCATCAGAAGAGGCGCTGTGATAGGGGCAAACGCCACCTTAGTAGCCGGCATAGAAGTCGGCGAAGGCGCCGTGGTGGCGGCGGGGGCCGTCGTCACTAAAGACGTACCCCCCGGCGTAGTCGTCGCAGGGGTTCCCGCAAGAGAGATAGGTAAGGCCGAGGACTACCTCAAAAAACGCACAGTCTACGAGCAGGTCGGCTCGCCGCGATGAGCGCTAGGCCGCCGCTTGGGCCCGTCTCATCTCGCACAGATTCACAACTGTAAACACAGCCATCAGAAGCACCACGGCCGAAAACGACTCCCGCCCTAGACACCAGAGGACGACGAAAAAGGGCATATAGACGAAGCCGCGGCGAGGACCGCTAACGGGTTGAACGTCAGCAAAACCGCTGGTATTAGACTACGGAACCCCTCTGTTGTAGCCCAACTAAACGCATATAGCCATTGCAGTCGCAAATCCGAGAAGGTAAGGCGTCGGCTTCGACTTCCTCTATTTGCACCATCTCCCACATATGCCACCGCTTATATCCTTTGCGTGAGGGTTTAGGCAACTGTGCACGTGTGGGGCTCCTTTCCGGATCTGCTGGGCGTACTCGGCTAGAGTGCCTCAACCACCTTCTTAAAGACCTCGACGAACTTTAGCCGGAGATCCACAGCCTCGTGACTGCCGACTACGTTCGATATGACGAGGACGCAACCTGTCCTGAAGCCTCTCAGCCACCCCAGGGCCATGGCGGTGGCGCACTCCATCTCCACAGCTAGAGCGCCTCGGCGGCGCCAGAAGTCTACGAAGTTTGGGTCTTCTGCGTAGAAGGCGTCGCTGGAGACGACATAGCCCACCGACGCCTTCAGCGCCTCGGCGAGCTTCAGCGTGAGGAGGGGGTCCGCCGCCAGCGGGGGGCTGTGGCCGGGGAAATAGGCGCCGAGGACTCCTCCGGCCGGCGCGGCCGCGGCGGCGGCCACCAGCACGTCGCCTATCTTCAACTCGCCGAAGGAGCCGGCGGTGCCTATCCGGACAAAGGTCTCCATGCCTAGCATCTTCAGCTCCTCCAGCGCTATGGCGGCTGAGGGCCCCCCTATGCCGTGCGCCACCACAGATATGCGTTTGCCTGCTATGCGGCCTGTGTAGACCGGGTATCTGTTTTCGTTGACCAACACCGCCTCTTCCATGAGAGAGGCGAAGAGCCTCGCCCTCGCCGGGTCTCCTACGCCGATGACGACGGGCGCCACGTCTCCCTGCTTGGCCCAGATGTGGTATGGCATGGGTATCTGAGACGTGGGAAATTAAAATACAGATTTTGTCCTACCTATGGAACTTGAGGCTTTGACAAAGGCGCTGGGGGTGTCCGGCTTCGAGGACGAGGTGAGGCAGAGAATTCTATCTGCTGTCGGCGGGGGTGAGGTGGACGAGTTCGGCAACGTGGTGCTACGCGGAAGGTCTAAGCTGGCTTTCGTGGCGCACATGGACGAAGTAGGTCTGCTGGTAACCTCGATAGAGGAGGACGGCAGATTAAAGTTTAGAAAAGTCGGCGGCGTAGACGACAGAATACTCCCAGGTAGCTCTGTGGTGATCTACGGCGACGGGTTTAGGGTTGAGGGCGTCATAGGCGTCGCGCCTCCCCACTTCCAGCAACAGCAACAGGTAACTTGGCAAGATCTATACATAGACATAGGGGCGGCTAGTAGGGAAGAGGCAGAGGCAATGGGCGTGGGCCCCATGACGCCTGCCGCATTCTCAAGGAGGTACGCTGAAGTTGGGAAATTCATCTCAGCCACGGCGCTGGACGACCGCGCCGGTTGCTGGGCGTTGGTTGAGACGTACAAGAGGGGCGCCGCCGCTACCTACGTCTGGACGGTCCAAGAGGAGGTGGGGCTCCTCGGCGCCCGCGCCCTCGCGAGGAGCCTAGAGGGAAAAAGCGTAATTGTAGTCGACACCATGGCTTGTTGCCACCCCAACTACACGGGCAATGTGAAGCCGGGGCGGGGCCCCGTCCTTAGGCTTTTCGACAACTACGGCGCCTACAACAACAAGCTGGCTAGGAGGGTGTTGGAGATAGCTAAGAAAAGAGGGATACCGATTCAGATCGGGGGAGGCGGCGGCGGGACGGACGCAGCCGCCTTCTTCATGGCCGGCGTCCCGGCGGTGGCGATAGGCATATTGACTAAATACAGCCACTCCCCTGTTGAGATGGTGCACAGAGACGACTTGAGACACACAGTAGAGCTTCTGACGGCCCTGGCTGAGGAGCTTGGCTAGTCGTCACAGCTCAGCAGCGGCGACCAGCTTCACCGCTCTCTATATATTCCGCATAGTCTTTTAAACATTCGGCACATAGAACGAGCTCCACCTCCCTCCCCACCCTTATGTAGCCCAGATTGGTGAAGCTGAGAGATCTGCCGCACATGTGGCAAACGGGGCGAAACACTTGTAGAAAAATTTTCAGCTCATCTAGGGGAACCTCTGTGTAGATCAAGCCGCCCGCCTTGAGGAAACGTTTTTTCTTGTTCATTGAAAGTTTTAGTTTACTCTCTCTGAGACTTCCCACGTATATTTATCCGGTTTTTTAAGACACTTAAGAGCTAAATAGGAGAGAGATTCCGAGGTTTCGAATGGACGTAGTTGGCCAGATCTTCGGCTTAGGTAAATACCTAGCGGCCATCGCCCTAGGGTACCTTGCCGGTGGGATGCTGAGATGGAGGCCTCCGGCTTTTTCGTTCGTGGCCATAGTTGTGACGTTGGTGTTTTTCGTGGCGGCTGAGGCGGCTGGGGTTGTCCTTAGGAATGTCGGCGCGTTTCTGGCCATCTCGACGCTCTATGCGCTATCTCTCGTCCTCGTCACCGGCCTCCTGGGCTCTCTCTTTGACAAGCCGGCAACCGCCGGCGAAGTCCGTAAGCCTGT
>JAEMPK010000158.1 GCA_022759345.1 Pyrobaculum sp.
AACATCCAGGCGTTGGACATGGCCGAGGCGTTTTATAGGAAAGAGGCGGGAAAGACTCTCTTTGAGGAGCTGGCCGGCCGGATCTCTAGAATCCATAACGATGAGGTGAGGCGCAAGCTGGTAGCCACATTGGAGGAGGCTAGGGAGGAGGCGGCCGCGGCGTTGAGAGACGGCGTGGAGCTCACGCCGAAAGGCTACTGACCCAGTTAGGCACCTTAGCCGCGGCCGCTCTGTATAGGGAGTGGGCAGAGTCTACACAAGAGGAGTGGGTAGACGCCATGAGCGAGATGTACGTCAAAGTGGATGAAAATAGACGTGGAGTCGGCGCTTGTGAAAAGCGGGTTATGGACTTCTCTGGATGTCGGACTAAAGCCGTCCAAGCAACAACTGCCCCGAGTCCACCACGACGACCTGCCCCGTGATGGTGGGGATTTTCACCAACATCCAAACGACCTCAGCCACGTCTTCAGGCGTCACGATTCTCCCAAGTAGGGTGTACCGCTTTGCGAACTCCTCCTCACTCACGCCGAGGAGGTTGAGGAGGCTGTCGCCCATCTTCGTCTTCACCACGCCGGGGGCGACCGCGTTAACTCTTATCCGGGGGGCAAGCTCCACCGCCAACGCCTGCGTGAGGTTTATAACAGCCGCCTTGGCGGCGCTGTATATGGAGAGACCCACAAAGGGTTTAATGCCCGCAATCGAGGCAACGTTGATTATAGACCCCTCCTTCATAACTCTAGCGGCCTCTTGAGAACAGTAAATCACAGATCTTAACGTCACCTCAAGCTGCTTCTCTATAAGTCTATCATCGGCGGCGAGGAAAAGAGAGTAGAGCCCAAGCCCCGCGTTGTTAACCAACACGTCTAACCCCCCGAACCGTTCAACAGCCGTATTAACCACGTTTCTACACCCCTCTCTAGTGGCCACGTCGGCGAGCGCCACCACGCCGCTTCCGCCGGCCTCCCTCACAAGCCTAAGCGTCTCCTCCGCCTCCTCCCTACCCCTCTTCGCGTTGACAACCACGTTCCAGCCCTCACGCGCGAAACGAACCGCAACCGCCCTCCCAATCCCCCTCCCCGATCCAGTCACCACAACCGTGGACATAGCCTACGCGGCCCCCTCCGTTAAAAACTTTCTCAGCCGCCGGCGGGATCTCCGCCTTGCTCAAGGGAGAAACACTTGATGACACACTGCGTAACAACAATGCCGGCAGGAAACAGGGGGATGGAAAAAGCTAGGATTTTTCGCTGACTTGTTTGAGGTTCTCCTCCATGCAACTACCCATCGATTTCAGTATTGTCAGCATCAGCCCCATGGCCTTCTGGACCTCTGGGTCGCGCATGGCGTTGAGCAGGCCGAAGAGGCCCACCTTCGGCGCGCCGTTTTCGGCGATCTGCCGCAGGGCCTTGCTGGTGCAGACCACGCCGCCTTGCATCGCGGCGCCCATGGCGTTTATGTCGGCCATGTCCATTATGCTCAGCATAGATATCAGCGGCGCGGCCACCTTAAAGACTTGGATATCAGCCATCAAATGCGGCAACTTCTCTAACACTATTTTCACAGGTAGTAGCAGGGAACTTAATTCCTCAACCTCTTTTCTAAGCGCCGCCACTTCGGCAAGTAGCTTCTCGTAGTCGGCCTTGGGGATTGTCACCACCTCGGTCATGGCACCACCCCCAACAACCAGTTAAAGTATATTTTCTCAAACATCTCTTTAAATATCCGCGTCACCGGCGAAGGCGGCAGGAACATGCAGTCTGGATACGGCTTCAGCTTCTTCACATACGGCGTGAAGTCGCAGGCGGCGGCCATGCCGAATGCGCCGACGTCGAGGGCGCAGTTGCCCACTATCCTAAACGGCGGATTGCCCAGAGACACGCCGGCGAGATCCGCTACGATGTTGTTTACCACCCACGGCGAGTAGCTGTGGAGTATGGTGCCGGCCATGCCCACAGGCACGTTAGGCGCCGCCACGTCGCCTACTACGTACACGTCGTCGTATTTCTCGCTTCTGAAGTCGCCGTTGGCCGGGTTGCGCGGCGCGGCCCAGCCGTTCTTGGCCAAGTCGCTGTTGAGCACCGGGTCGGGCGCCTTGTGAGGCGGCACCACAAACGCCGCGTCGAACTTCACCCTCTCGCCGTTGGTGAGCTCAAGCTCGTTCTTGCCAATAGACTTAATGGCTTGTCTCTGCCCCACGCCGATGTACTCAATGCCGAGTTGCTGAAGGAAGCCGGACATCCACTTGGACGCCATGGGGCCGAACCCCTCAAACGGCCTCTTCGAGGGGTGAACCACTGTGATCTTCACCTTGTCCCTAAGCCCCCTGGTGAGGTAGTAGAAATGCGTCAACATAGCCAACTCAATCGGCGCCGGCGGGCAACGATAGGGAAGAGAATAGACACCAACGATGATGTGGCCCTGCTTAAGTTGTGAAAGTGTTTCAGACACCTTCAACGCAGGCTCCAGCTCCCATGTGTGTGGAAGGCCAGTGTCTATAGTCTCCGCCCCCAGAGCCACCACCAAGTCGTCGTATGTGAAGTCGCCAGCTGTCGTGGAGACCTTCCTGTTGGCAGGATCTATCTTAGTTACTTTTGCCTTCACGAAGTTTATCTTATACTTTTTCAGATGTTCAAGCGGCGCCGAGATCTGTTCCGGCTTTCTGTATCCAAAGGCTACGTAGAGGTAGGAGGGGCGGAGCTCAGTCCTATCCTTCATGTCCACCACCGTGATCTCAACCTCGCCAGGTCCAAGCCTCTCCCGCACCTCTCTTGAAATCGACAAGCCGCCAAAGCCGCCACCCAGTACCAGCAATTTTTTAACCATAAGGCCTAGTTGCGGTCGCTTTTTAAGTTTTACCCTAAAAATGAACAACTATGTACACTTGAAGTTAGGGAAAGTCCAAG
>JAEMPK010000018.1 GCA_022759345.1 Pyrobaculum sp.
TTCGGCGGCTGGCGGCACGCTCTGCGTGTCTGTCGCAGAGCCCTCTGCCGTGGCTGAGGGTGTGGGTTGGTGAGGGCGGTAGAGAGGGGATCTGGAGGAGGCGCTTGGGAGGGGTGGCGTAGACCGCGGCTTGTGGGCCTTTGAGGCTTGTTTTGGAGGGCGGCGTAATGTATTTAAGTCTGTGGCCTCGGGGGTTTGGCAGGGTCAGCCCTCCGAGACCGCCGTATGGCCGCCTGTGAGGGGGGCTCCGGTTAGAATCTTTTTCTGTTTTTCTCCAGCTTCTGGAGGTATGTCTTTTCTAGGTCTAGGCCGAGGAGGCCTGCGATGGTGAGGAGGTATGTGAAGACGTCGGTTATCTCCTCTGCCAGCTCCTGCTTCACGTCGTCTAGGCGTAGGTCGCCTTTGCCGTAGACTACGCTCCTCACTACCTTCTTCACGAGGTTGGCGGCTTCTCCCACCTCGCCGGCGAGGGCGTTTGTCAAATACTCAAGGCGGAGGGCGAGGTCTTGCTCCGTCTTGATGTCCCAGAATGTGGGGAATTTTTCGCGGGAGAAGGCGGTCTGGATCTCCACGAGCTTGGCCAAGTCCACGGGTTAACGTTGTCGTGTTTTTTAAGGGTGTGGCGGTATTACAAAGGCTTGATGACTCTGTGGAAGGTGTCTCTGAGGGCTGGGGTTTTGCCGACCTCTCTGGCTAGGGCGGCGAGCTCCCCTACGGCTGTGTCGTGTTTTGCGCCGGCTGAGGTGAGGACGGCCTCGTTGTACATGGTGCCGACGAGGTCGTTGGCGCCTGCCAGGAGGAGGGTGGAGGCCAGCTTCTTGCCGACGGAGAGCCAGTACGCCGCCACTTTGAGTCTGTCCAGCAGTATGAGCCTGGCTATGGCCGTCACCTTGACGTCGTATGTGGAGGGTGCGGGAGTCTTCACGAGGCCTTTGGCGTAGAGCTCCGTGTTGAGTGGGTTGAACTTGACGGGGATGAAGAGGAGGAGTCCTCCGGTCTTCTCCTGGAGCTCCTTCACTCGGAATATGTGGTCTACCACGTGCTCCTCTCTCTCCACGTGGCCGTAGAGCATCGTGGCGTTGCTTGGTATGCCGAGCTCGTGGGCTATCTTAGCCACCTCCAGCCACTGCTCGCCTGAGATCTTGTTAGGCGCTATAACCTTCCTGACCTCCTCGGCGAATATCTCGGCGCCTCCGCCGGAGATGGCGTCCAGCCCGGCGTCTTTCCAGCGTGACAGCACCTCCTTCACGCTCATGCGCCACAGGCCCGCGTAGTAGGCGGCCTCAGCCATGGTGGGGCCCTTGATCACCACGTGGGGGGTCCGCCTCTTCACGGCTCGGAAAAGCTCGTCGAAGTACTCCGGGGTTAGGAAGGGGTTGAAGCCGCCGTTTATGTGAAGCTCCGTCACGCCGTATTTAGACGCGAAGAGCTCCACCATCGACGCCACCTCCTCCGGCTTCCTGAGGTACGCCTCTCTGTGGCCAGGGGGGCGGTAGAAGGCGCATATGGGGCATCTGGCGACGCAGACATTGCTGTAGTTGATCACCACGTTGTTTACGAAGGTCACCACGTCGCCGAAGAACTTCCGCGTAGCCGCCTCGGCGGCTTGGGCCAGGGTGAATATGTCGGCTTCCCGCATGAGGTATAGGGCGTCCGAGCGGTCGAGCCCCCTCAACGCCATCTCCATAACCTCAATGGCGGAGACCACAGAGACCAGCCGTTGGGTCTATAAAACAGTTAAATAGGCACATCCGCACGGATATGTGCAGATCGCCGAGGCGGCTGTGCCGAAGCGGGAGGAGATCGAGGAGCTTCTGAGAGAAGATCTCTGGGAGCTGGGAAGACGCGCCTTCGGAATCAGGCGGAGGATGTACGGCAACATCACCACCTTTGTCTCCAACATGATTTTGAACTACACCAACGTCTGCGTAATTGGCTGTAGCTTCTGCGCCTTCTACCGGCCGCCGGGGCACCCCGAGGCGTATACATACAGCGTGGAGGAGGCGGTGAAGAGGGTCCTCGCAGTCGACGCCCGCCACGGCATTAGGCAGGTGTTGATCCAGGGGGGTGTCAACCCTGAGATCGGCATTGAGTACTTCGAGGAGCTTTTCCGCGCCATAAAGAGCAAGGCGCCTCACATCGCAATACACGCCCTCTCCCCCCTCGAGGTGGAGTATCTGGCGAGGCGGGAGAGGATGACCTATAGAGAGGTTTTGGAGAGGCTTAAGGCGGCTGGGCTGGAGTCTATGCCCGGCGGCGGTGGGGAGATCCTCGTGGACGAGGTGAGGAGGGTGATCTCGCCCAAGAAGATAGACAGCGACACCTGGCTCCGCATAATGGAGGAGGCGCACAAGGCGGGGATCCCCAGTAGCGCCACGATGATGTACGGCCACGTGGAGACCCTCCGCGACGTGGCGGAGCATCTGCACAAGATCGCCCAGCTCCAGGCTAAGACGGGCGGCTTCATGGCCTTTATCGCATGGAACTTCGAGCCTGGGACTAGCGAGCTGGGGAGGAAGATCCCCTACCCAAAGACCTCCGCCACGCTTCTCCGGATGGTGGCTGTGGCGAGGATAGTCTTCGACGGGTTGATCCCCCACATCCAGACCGGCTGGCTCACCACAGGCCCCGAGACGGCTCAGCTGGCTATGTACTTCGGCGCAGACGACTTCGGCGGGACGCTTTACGAGGAGAAGGTTCTGGAGTGGGTGAGGGCTGAGGCGCCGGTGGACAGGCGGGAGGACGTCGTCGCCGTGATCAAGTCGGCGGGCTTCACGCCGGCGGAGCGGGACAACTTGTACAGAGTGGTGAAGGTCTACGGCGGATAGGCCGTGGCCCGGGTCGTCAGGATCAAATACGCCCACAGCGACCCCCTCTTCTGGAGGGCTAGGC
>JAEMPK010000139.1 GCA_022759345.1 Pyrobaculum sp.
CCGCGGCATCTACCCAATTTTTGTCAGATTTAGAATAAGCGGGTCGTAGGCCTGGTGGGGCTGGTTGAGGAAGCCTATCGTAAGGGTTACGTTGCCTCCGGCTATCTCCCAAGGCGTTACCACCACGCCAGGCGGTGCTGAGATCCGATAGTTGCCAGGCGGTGGAAAGATGTTTACCGTAAACTGTCTATCTGTTGGCACTAGCCCCAAGTCGCCGGGCCCCAGCATTGAGTGGTTATACGCTCCTCTGAACACTATTCTTTTTACACATGCCACGTAAAACTTCTTGTCGACGTTGTGTACAGAATCGAGGTAAGTTACAGCATTTATGTCGAGAAGATTCGGGGACTCTAGCTCGAGGTATATGTTCACCACGCCGAGCTTCTGTGTGGCGTTTATGTCGTACTTCTTAAAAAATTTGTCTTCAAGCGCCATAACGGAGGCGGTTGTAAGAGGATACGTGTTGTTGCCCGCCACGGCTTTAAACACGTAGTTAGTCACGGGGTCCTCCGCCCTCGTCCTGTTTACAGTCACGTTGAAGTAGTAGAGGTAACGATCGCTGAGGCCGCCGCACTTCATGACCTCAGGCGTGGCCACGTACATTGTGACTGACAACACGCGTGAAGACGCCGCCGGTGTAGTGGTCTCGCTACGTGTTGTAGTTGTGGTCTGCGGCGTAGTGGGCGTGGTGGTTGTTGTAGGCGTCGGAGGAGTGGGGGCGGCGAGGTGTTGATAGACGACGTAGATTAAGGAGGCGCCTGCGGCGATTACTATGGCGAGGGCGATCAATATGGCGTAGTTAACAGCAGAAGTCATATGGTCTGGTTGACGTAATCGACTAGTTCTTTGAGACTGCGTAAATCCGCCGCTCTCTCGGCGTCCAGTACGTTGAGATTCAAAGTAAGGGCAGTCACAGCTATGTTTCCCTCTTTCAACACCACGGACACGTCTGTATCGCGCTCAGGCTCTAGATCCTTGCCGTAGAGCCAGAAGTAGGAGACGCCCCGAGGGTCTGCACGCCTCTCTACCTGCTGGGCATACCTCAGCTTAGCCGCCTTTACGAGACGCGCTACGACACCCCTCCTCAGCCGTCGTGGGAAGTTTACGCTTATGACATCTACGCCGGTAGGCATGCCGCGCCTTGCCACGAACTCCGCCGTAGCCTTCACCACCGCCGACATTATGCGCAACGCCTCTCTATCGTTGAGGACCTCGTCCCACTGCTCGATATGGGCCGAATACGCAATGGCGGGGATGCCGAGAAGTGCCGCCTGGAAGGCGGCGCCGAGGGTGCCGGAGGAGAGTATCACCTGAAGCGACGTGTTGTCGCCGAGGTTCACGCCGGACAGCACTAGGTCATATTTCTTCTCAAGACCCAGTGTCGCCAGATAAACAGTATCAGACGGCGTCCCCGAGGTGGCCACCACCTTGAAGCCGCATATATCTGTCTCATACATCCTAAGCGGCTTGTGTAGAGTGATGCCGAGTCCCGTCGCTGACTTAGGCGACTCAGGCGCCACGACGTCCACCTCTCCCAGCTCCAAAGCGAATTGATAAAGAAGCCGAAGCCCAGGGCTGTGTATGCCGTCGTCGTTAGTGACGAGAATCCTCACAGAGGAAGAGATCTCTGTATATTTATGAGTTCAGATCAGCTGAAGCTCTATTTTGACGGTATCAGGTACTCTAATGGTCATAAGACGCCGCAAAACTCTCTCAGACGCCTCTATGTCGATGAGGCGCTTAGATATGCGGAGCTCCCAATGGTCAAATGTATGATAACCCTGGCCTGACGGCGCCCTCCTCACGGTCACCATCAACCTTCTAGTAGGCAGAGGGATAGGCCCCCTCACCTGAACCCCCATCTTTTTCGCAAGATCCACAATCTCCCTAGCAACCTGCTCAACGTCTGCCGGGTTGGTGCCGTATAGCCTAATTCTAACCTTTCTTCTCGTAGCAAGCGACATAGGCAAACATAAAATAGAGGTATAAATACTTTCGAGAACACGACCTGTCAAGGGCTAGCCGTCTCTGAGACGTATAACTTGAAAGACGCCACACGCCGCCTCCTTCTCTCTTATCTGGGATAGATTGCGGCATAATTTTGGAAAAATTTTGGATGAATCTACAACGTAGCTACACACAGTAATCCTGGGATAACTGCGGCTGGCGATATTGGGGTACTTGGCCAGGTATTACGCAACCCTGGGAAGACGGAGGGCTATGCACACGGCCGAGCAGGCGTTGACACAGACAACAACAGCGACGACTACGCACATGACCTATGTGACTCAGACAGTCATCTAAGTTAAAGAAACAAAGAGAGAGTCCAGTGCTCCGGGCCGGTCCCGTGTTCTCAATAAGTTTTTAAAGAGGTTCCGCAGTGTGATGTCATGAGCTTTAGTAGACCGCCTAACGGCGTCTACTGGATCAAGACGCCTGTGGAGCTTAGGGCATTTATCAACCTTTTGAAGAAGTTTAGGGGCTACGCCACTACGCTGATCACCCTCTATATTAACTCGGAGAGGCCCATCCCCGACGTTGTTAACCTGCTCCGTAGCGAGTGGTCCACAGCCGCCAACATCAAGGACAAAACCACGCGGACCCACGTCCAGGACACGCTGGAGCGCATAATCAACAACCTCAAAGGTGAGGCCAAGGCGCCGGAAAACGGCATGGCCGTGTTCGCCGGGTTCCACATGATCAACCAGGGCAACTACGAGTGGGTTTACTACGTGGTGGTGCCGCCGCAGCCCATCTACACCTTTAAGTACATCTGCGACACGACGTTTCACACAGAGATTCTAGAAGAGCAACTCCGCGCAGGCGTTGTATACGGCATTGTGGTGGTGGAGCGGGGGGAGGCGGTCATCGCCCTGCTAAAGG
>JAEMPK010000062.1 GCA_022759345.1 Pyrobaculum sp.
ATTTTTTCCATAGATTATACAACAATTTTTTTAAATTCGTTAATGGTGACTTTAGTTTCATTTAGGGCATTATTTGATAGGTATAAGAATGTATTAATGGTTTTCTTTATTTTAGCAACAATTATAAAAATTTTTATATTTACCGAATACTACCTAGATGAGAAATTTACGTACGTATACTATTTAATTGACGGTATATTTACAGGTCTATCGGCGTTTCTGATGTATTCATATACGTTTAAGCCGTTTAAGCTCGACAATCTATTTTGGCTTCTGGCGCCAGCGGCTGTCCTCTCCTCCGCGTCTTCTATACCTGTGTCTGTACTTACAGGTTCTGTGTTGGCACTCGTAGACATACAGCCGCCGTCTGTTGCGATAGTGGCGGCGCTTAATGCGGCGTATTTAATTACGATGTCCAACAACCCTCTGGAACTCACGGCTCCCGTAGCCTTTGTCCTGGCCTACCTGTTTACGTACAAGAGGGTGTTGTATCTGTCGCCGCTTGCCCCAGTGGGATGGCTCTACTCCTGGTTGGGCGGTAGGTATAAGGTCATCAAGCTTCTGGGGGTCGGCGGATTTAGTTACGTACTGGCGGTAAAACATAAGAGGAGCGTCTACGCGGCCAAGGTGCTACGCTACGTAGATGACTACGGCTCTCCATTAGCTGGCGACGAGAATATACTGCGTGTGTTTGGACAAGAGATGAACAGGTATTTAGAAATTAAGTCGGACTACGTGGTGAAGGCTTACGAGGTGTATCTGCCTGCCGTTGGGTACAGAGACGCTATTCAGTACATGAAAAATCCGCCGTATATCCTGTTGGAGTATATGGAGGGAGGCACGCTTAGAGACCTCCTGAGGACGGTTAAGAGGTTGCCGGTGGAACAAGCCGTAAGACTGTTTATGCAGTTGGCCCAAGGTCTCTATGACATCCATAGGCACAACGTCGTCCACCTAGACATAAAGCCTGAAAATATTATGTTTACTCGGGACAGGAAAACTGCGAAGATCGGCGATATGGGTATAGCGAAGGTAGTAACGGGAGGGTACGTACGTAGCAGTTATATGTCGCCTGCCTACGCGGCGCCGGAAGTTAAGAGGGGGCTGGCCACCTTTGCGTCAGACATCTACTCACTTGGCTGCGTCATGTACGAGGCCGTCACAAGCATTAACCCCAACGTCTTCGTTGAGAATGGCTACCAGATCCCGCCGCCCAGTACGTACAACGCCGAAGTGCCTCCCTGGCTTGACGAGATACTGCTCAAGATGTTGCGCCTAGAACCGGCGGAGAGGCCCACGGCGGCGGAGTTAATTACATTTTTAAAGAAGACAGTTGGCAAGAGCTAATGCCCTGGCGGTGTCCCATCTGCGGTACGGAGAACCGTGACGACGCTTTGACGTGTAGGGTATGCGGCGCCTATAAGCCTGAAGCCACGACACGGCGGGTGGCGCAGATCGCCAAGGAGCCCGTATCTGCGGCTCTACTCGTAGAAGTTCTTGAAAGCCCCGTCGAGTCTCTAGTAGGCCGGCGTTTTGAAATAAAAGTGACCACGCCCGGGGCCGTCATATCGGTGGGCAGGGCCGTGGAGAATCAAATAGTTGTGCCAGACCCGGCGGTGTCGCGCCGTCATTTACGCCTTATAGTCACTTCCAATGGCGTCGTCGTGGAGGACTTGGGCAGTAGCAACGGGACGTATCTTGTGGAGGGGGGAGGGGAGCGGTTAATTAAGGTCGAGAACGTGGGTAGGCAAGCCGTCGTGAGGGTGGGAGGCACCAAGCTGAGGATAGCCCTCCTGCCTTCTTGAAAAACTTTATTAACCCTATTGTTGGCGCCTTTGTATGTCAGAAGAAATGCAGTACGAGTATCTCGTACCTCTGGAGAAGTATTTAAGTGCCGGTGTGAGACTTGGGACCCGGTTATCTAATAAATACCTAGAGGACAGGGGGTTTATATTTGCCGTGAGACCCGACGGGTTGAGGATATTTGACATAAAGAAGATCGACGAGCGATTAAAAATTGCGGCTAGACTAATTGCACGATATCAGCCAGATAGAATACTAGTACACACCACAAGACCCTACGGCTTTAAACCTGTTCAGATGTTTTGTAAATTCGTGGGTTGCAAAGCGTTGACTGGACGCTTCATTCCGGGCACGTTGACAAACCCCAATCTTCCGCATTACCAAGAAGTTGATCTGCTCTTTGTGGTAGATCCAAGACTAGACGCCCAGGCGGTTTCGGAGGCCGCCAAGATTGGCATTCCAGTTATCGCGCTTGTTGACACCGACACGCCGCATCAGTATATCGACTTCATGATACCCTGCAACAACAAGGGCAGGAAGAGCTTGGCGTTGATCTTCTGGATCTTAGCGCGACAAGTCTTGAGGGAGAGAGGCGAACTGAAGCCCGACCAAGACCTCCCAGTGCCTCCCGAGGAGTTCGAAACACGGCTAACCCAGACTTAGACGTCGTCATCTAAGACCTTCTTCTCGACCAAAGGGACCAACCTCCTCTTAAAATTAGTTCTGACCTCCTCTCAGCCCTAAAGGGCGGGATTTCAGTTGTAAAGCTTATAACTACGTAGACGTAGTTACATGATGCGTGTGAGGAAGCCCGCGGTGGCAGGTTATTTCTACGAGTCTGACAGAGAGAGGCTTCTGCAACAGCTGGAGTGGGCCGTGAAACATGAGCTTGGCCCAAAGGCTCTTCAACTCCCTAAGCTGGGCGCAGACGCGCTGGGGGGAGTGGCGCCTCACGCCGGCTACATGTATTCGGGGCCTGTGGCCGCGTGGATATACTCCGCGTTGGCGGGGTTCGGCAAGCCCGACGTGTTTATTGTCGTAGGTCCTAATCACTATGGGATCGGGGCGC
>JAEMPK010000175.1 GCA_022759345.1 Pyrobaculum sp.
TATCCAGATGGCACAACTAGGCTTCCGGGTGTCGCCTGGCTTCATCGTCACCACTGAACCGGCGTCTTCTACACGCATGTGGACTAAGTTGAGAAACTTCATAACCATTGTTAATTTATTCTCCACACACCGTTTTCATCCATGTAAACTCTACCCTCTCTGCTCAGCTTTGATAACACTGCCCTCACCGTGGTCATCGTCAGCAACACGTTCTCCCACCCGTGCTCAGCCGCAACGGCCTTAATCACCCTCACCGAAACGGCGGTTATGTCCCCCGGTAGCGCGTCAACCACCAGCTTAACCGCCCTCTCAACAGCCGCCTTGTTCGCCTCTATCATCTCCACGATCCTCCTGCGGCTAGCCGCCACGGGGCCGTGTCCCATCACCAGCATCTCGGGCTCCAGCGACCTGATGCGCTCTAGCGACTCTAAGAAGGCGTCGACGTCCATGAGGTAGGGCACGCCGTATTTCTCCAGCACCTTCTCCCCAAACAAGGCATCGCCGGCGTAGAGGACCCCCTCGGCGTAGAAGCCCACATGGCCGAAGGTGTGTCCCGGCAACGGCACGACCTCAAAGGGGCCTACCCTGTCGCCTGGCTTGACCAAGCCGGCGACCTTCAAGTCGTTGCCTTTATACACCGCGTTTTCCACATAGACGCCGTGTGTGAAGAAGAGCCGCGCCTTGACGCTGGAGACAAACAGCTCCTCGCCCCAGGGGGCGTAGACCTCGGCGCCCTCAGGCGTGGCGGTGAGGTGATCCGCGTGGAAATGCGTCAAGAGTACGACTGGCGTGTTGCCTGCCTCGGCGACGATTTCGGCCGCCCTCTCCGCCGGCTGGCCAGGGTCGACGACGTATCTCCCGGCGATTAAGGTATTGGGCGACCCACGGAGGAGTTTTATACCCTTCCTCAGCTCCATATGTCGGCATCGTGGACAGGATATATTTATTTGGGGATTATGCCTACCTCATGACATTTTCTATCGTAGCTACAGACGGCGTCGACGTGGGTGTGGCCGTTGCCTCTAAATTCGTCGCAGTAGGTGCATTTGTGCCCCACGGGGAGGCGGGGGTAGGCGCCGTGGCCACTCAATGCTATGCCAATCCAAGACTGGGCAAGGCCGTTCTTGCATTGATAAGACAGGGGTTGACGGCGAGGGAGGCCGTGGAGAAAGCCCTGGCGCAGGACCCCGGTAAGGAGCAGAGGCAGATAGGCGCGGTTGACATAAGAGGCAACGCCTACGGCTTCACCGGCGGGGAATGCCCAGAGCACGCAGGCCACGTAATTGGAAGCGGCTTCGTAGCCTCTGGCAACATTCTCGCAGGTCCGCAGGTTGTCGAGGCTATGGCCAGGGCTTTTGAGACGCAGAGGGGGGAGCTGGTGGATAAGCTACTTGCGGCGCTTGAGGCGGGGGAAAAGGCGGGAGGCGACAGAAGAGGCAAGCAGTCTGCGGCGGTGCTCGTGTTGAGACCAAACGGCGGCTACCTAGGGCTCAGCGACGTGTATGTGGACATTAGGGTAGACGACCACCCGGAGCCCGTGGCCGAGCTCCGCAGGATCTTCAAGATATGGGAACTAGCCTTGTTGCAGAGAGACGACCCCAGCGACGTGGTGGTTAAGAAAGACGTCGCGGCGGAGGTTCAGTCCATATTGAGGAGACTCGGCTTCTACAGAGGCGACGTGACGGGCACGTGGGACGAGGAGACCGAGAAGGCGTTCAGGGAGTGGGCCGGCTATGAGAACTTCGAAAACAAGATAAGAAACGACGACAAGATATGGGGCTCGGTGTATCGCTACCTAAAGGAGCTATCTAGGCGGCTCTAGGTCGATAGGCAACGTCTCAACTGGCCGTAGCCCCCATTTAAACGTTTCAAGCTTCACGGCGTGTATCAAGACGCCGTGACGCGAGGCGCGTTGCAGAGCTTCTGCAAACCTACGGTCCATCTCCCAGTTTGGCGCAAAAGCTCTAGCCTTTTTCCTCAACACAAGAAACGCCACATGGGCTTCGAAGCCCTCCGCCACCGCCTTTACGAGCTCCTCCATGTGTCGGGCGCCGCGTGAAGTGGGGGCGTCTGGAAACAGCGCCTTTCCGCCTATTTCGAGAGTCACCCCCTTAACCTCCACCAGCGCCTTTCCGCCGCCGGGGCTCTCGAGAAGTAGGTCAAACCTGCCGTGGCCGAACTTGGGCTCAAACTTGAGGACTTTGTAGCCGCGTAGCAATACGCCGTTGTTTATCAGCCATGCGGCGATTTTGTTATGCAACGCCGAGTCCACCAACACGAGCTCGTCCTCTAGCTCCACGGCAACGAGGTAATACTGGGTCTTGCCGCCTCTCTTAGTCCGCGCCCAAATTCTTGCGCCTGGGTAGAGGAGCTCCTGTAGCCTCCCGGGGTCGTGTATGTGTATCAACGCCTCCCGTCCCCCGACTGCGGCCAGGCCGAGGAATCTATTGAGTCTTTTTATAAACACGCCCTCTACGTCAGGGGGGTCGATGGGAAAATACATATACCGGCCACACTCAGTTTGTATATGTTGTTTTCCCGGCTTAAGATTCCTCTGCCAGGCATGGAACTGGGCCATGTCAATGTCTACGTCTTAAGGTGTAAAGACGGCTACGGCCTTGTAGACGTCGGCCTTGCCACCTACGACGGAGCGCTCTCGCTTGTGAAGGGGCTTAAGGCGCTGGGAATAAGACTGACGGAGATAACAAAAGTCTACATTACCCACTTCCATGCCGATCACATAACTCTGGCGCAGTTTCTAGCCGAGGTAGCCTCTCCCGACTTCTACATAGGAGAACGAGAACTAATGGATATAGGTACCTCGTTTGAAGAACTTGCAAAAATCTACGTTGAGGAATACAAGAGACA
>JAEMPK010000157.1 GCA_022759345.1 Pyrobaculum sp.
CTCACCGGCGGCGCCACGATGCCGGGGCAGTTGGGGCCTATGACGGTGACGCCCCTAGACCTTGCGTAGTTAACCGCACGCAGAGTGTCGTGTACAGGGATGTGCTCGGTAATGACCACAGCCAGCTCTACGCCGGCATCCACAGCCTCAAGAAGGGCGTCTGCGGCGAACTTCGCAGGGACGAAAATCACAGAGGCGTTGGCGCCGTGTCTCCGCACCGCCTCCTCCACAGTGTCGTAGACAGGCACGCCGTACACCGTGGCGCCGCCCTTGCCAGGCGTCACGCCGGCCACCACCTTCGTCCCGTACTCAAGCATCCTCTGCAGATGGAAGCTGCCCTCCCTGCCTGTGGCGCCCTGCACAACGACCTTTGTGTTGGGGCCTACCAGCACCGTCATAGCCTCGCCAACTCAACTGCTTTTTTAGCTGCCTCCTCTGCGCTTTCAAACAGCGGCACGCCCACCTCCGCGAGTATCGCCCTGCCCAGCTCCTCGTTTGTGCCTTTCATCCTCACCACGATCTTCTTCGTGGTTCCGCCGGCCTCGGCCAGGGCGTCTTTAATGCCTAAGGCGACCTCGTCGGCG
This sequence comes from Pyrobaculum sp., assembly GCA_022759345.1. Lineage (GTDB taxonomy): Archaea > Thermoproteota > Thermoprotei > Thermoproteales > Thermoproteaceae > Pyrobaculum. The sequence goes on from JAEMPK010000157.1 coordinate 585, forward strand.
CGCGTGATTCCGCCGAAGATGTTGACGAAGATCACCTTGACCCTCGGGTGGTTCAACAACACCTTAACAGCCTCCTTGACCACCTCCCTGCTGGCGCCGCCGCCTATGTCGAGGAAGTTCGCCGGCCTCCCGCCGAAGTGGTAAACCAAGTCCATCGTGGCCATGGTTAGACCCGCGCCGTTGCCGATTATGCCGACGTCGCCGTCCAGCTCGACGTAGTGGAACCCTATCTTCTTGGCGTAGGCCTCGAACTCCGTCACGTCCCGCGGGTCTTCCTCAAGGGCTTTCTCCAGCTCTGGGTGTCTAAAGAGGGCGTTGTCGTCCACTATTATCCTCGCGTCGAGCGGAATCACCTCGCCCTCCTTGGTGAGGGCCAGGGGGTTGGACTCCACAAGCTCTGCGTCGTAATCCACCATGATTCTATACATGGCCTGTACAATGGAGGCAGCTTGCTGCCACTGGGGGGTGCCCGGCTTGAAGCCAAGCCACGACACAATGCTTCTTACGTGGTAGTCCCTAAGCCCCACGGAGGGGTCTACGTACACCCTCTTGATCTTTTCGGGGCTTGTCTTGGCGATTTCTTCAATGTCCACGCCGCCCACCGGCGAGGCGAGGAAGAGGTACCTACGGGAGGCTCTGTCGATTATTAGAGAGAGATACATCTCCTTCTCTGCCTCCACGTACTTCGTCACGTAGAGCTTCTTGACCTTAAGGCCTTTGATGTCCATGCCGAACATCTTTTTCGAAAGCTCATAGGCCTCCTCTGGGCTCTTCGCCGTCTTTATCCCGCCGGCCTTCCCCCTGCCCGCCACCACCACCTGCGCCTTGAGCACCACAGGAGTCCCGATCTCCTTGGCGGCCGCGTAGACTTCCTCCGGCGTCAGAGCCAGCTTGCCTGGCGGGATTTTAACCCCGTATTTGGAAAAAAGCTCCTTAGCCTCGTACTCGTGCAATTTCATAAATCCCTCAAAAGCTAATTTATAAAACATTACTCGTTGACCAGTTGCTAAAGGCTATTCGACAAATATTAACAAATATACGCCTGGCTCTTTAGCCGCCATCACTGCGTCTCTTCTGTCGTTAAACACCCCAACCACTCTCCCCTCTTTCACAAGGACCCATCCCCTCTGCCCGCTTCTCTTGGCAACCTCTGCCCACTTCCTTAGCTCCTCTTCGATCATATCACAAGGCGCTCTTCTTCAAAACACCGGTTATGCCGCAGTATGTTGCTCTCCACCACAGTCCCGCCGTAGAGCTCCGCCTTCTCGCGGCCAAGCGCGAGAGAAGCCGCAATTCTACCTATGGCGTCAGCCTTCATAATGCCGGAGCCGGACGTCCCCGCAGCCACGTAGAGCCCCTCCGCCAGCCTATCCACCACGGGCTGGTAGTCCACCACGTTCTCGTCGTAGTGGCCAGCCCAGGCGTTCTGCGGCGTGCGTCCCTCGAAGGCGGGGACGTACTTCGTCAAGACTGGATAGATGCCGAAACGCCACAGCTGCTCCTCAGGCTCCGGCGGCTCCTCCAGGCGGAACGGCCTCCGGTCCGAGACGCCTATCCAATATGCGCCCTCGCGCGGCTCCGGCCTTAGGTAGATGCCCCTGGGCAAAATAATCATTGGCGAATGCGCCCCGCCTCCCACGCCTGACTTGAGCAAGTCTTCCAACTCGCCTGTCGCCCTCAGCACAAACACCTGCCTCTTCCTCGGCTTAAGCGGGAGGCCGAAGCCCATGGCGTCCATAAGTCTCTCCGTCCACGCCCCCGTGGCGAAAATCACGTTTCTAGTCTCGATGACTCCCGCCGACGTCTCAACCCCCGCCGCCTTTACCTCCTGCCACGGAAACGGCTCGCCGGGTATGCCGAGGGGCTTCTTAGGAGAAAAGACGACGGACTCCACCTTAGTCCCGAACATGACCTCGCCGCCTTCTCTGGTATAAACCTCGTAGTAGTACTTCACCAGCTTCTCAGGATCCATAATGCCGGCGTCCCGCACCAAAAACCCAAAAGCCACGTCGGAAAGCCCCATCTCTCTTGCCTCCTCGTCGTCGGACACCCTAAACCTAATCGGCATCTCCAACCTCTCATATATATCCACAGAGACGCCCATCTCTTTCAATTCCTCTGCCGCCTTCTGCATCAAGGCGGCGTTTTCTCTAGGCACGAGAAAGAGGTAGCCCACGAACTCCATGCCGAGGTCCACACCCCCTCTCTGCACCTCCCGGTAGAAGTCTACGCTTGTCTTTGCCAACACCCTATTTATCCAAGAGGTGAAAATCGTACGGAA
>JAEMPK010000047.1 GCA_022759345.1 Pyrobaculum sp.
CGCCATGTCCGCCTCTCCCCGCTTCACCGCCATCAACCCGCCCATGGAGCCCACATACACAGTCTTGACGTTGCGCCTAGCCAACACGCCGTCAAGGACCGGATCGTGGCTACCGATGAAGTACAGCTCGGCAGGTTTATACATCTCGAAGAGGTAAACCTCCACCTCCTCGTCCTCAGCCATAAACTCGACCGTCTCAGGCACCACGAAGTAGCCGTCCGCCCTAGCCAACACAGAGATGGCGCCCGACTCCGCGTAGAGGGGGTATGCCCTGTATACGCCGCCTCTTTCGATCAAGACCACTGGATACAGGGCGCGCCTCCCCTTGGCCCCCTCCACGCCGAAGGCGAGCCTCGCCCTGTAGACGGCGGGCGGGTGCGGCTCTAGACACTGGAGGCGGAGCAGAAAGGGCCTCACCACGGTGTGGAATATCATAAGGGCCGAGGAGGGGTAGCCGGGGAGCCCCACCACAATCTTGCCCTCCACAACGGCGGCGAGCGTCGGCTTGCCCGGCTTAACCATGACGCCGTGGAAAAGCACGTCGCCCAGCTCGCCCAGGACCCGGTAGGTGAGGTCGGCGACGCCGGCGGAGGTGCCTCCGCTTACCAAAACCACGTCAGCCTCAGCCAAGGCCTTGGCTATGGCCTCTCTGTAGCTTTTCTCGTCGTCGCGCACGATGCCGTAGAGCAGAGGCACTCCCCCCGCCTCCGCCACCGCCGCCGCCAAGGAGTAGCTGTTCACGTCGTAGAGCTTGCCGAGGCCCAGAGGCTCCCCAGGCGCCGCCAGCTCGTCGCCTGTGGAGATTATGGCGACGCGGGGGCGCCTCACCGCCGACACCTCCCTCAGCCCGAGGGCCGCCAAGACGCCTATCTCCCTCGCCGTAAGCCGCGTGCACCTCCTCAACGCCACCTCCCCCGCCGATATGTCTGAGCCCGCCGTCATGACGTTCTCCCCCGGCGCGACGGGGCGGAAGACCCGCACCACGCCGCCTCTCTCCTGGGTGTACTCCACCATCACCACTGCGTTCGCCCCCCTCGGCAGAGGCGCGCCGGTGGCCACCTCACACGCCTCTCCAGGCCCCACCTCCGCCTCCGGCCACCTGCCGGCCTCTACTCTACACACCACCTTGAGCTCCACCGGCGTAAGCTCAGAGGCGCCGTACGTGGACTCGGCCACCACCGCGTAGCCGTCCACCGTAGACCGGTCAAAAGGCGGCACGTCGACAGGCGCCGCCACGTCCTCCGCCAGAACCCGGCCGTAGGCTGAGGCCAGCTCCACCTTCTCCGCCCCAAGCGGCGCGGCGAACTTAAGAAGCACCTCAGCCGCCTGGTCAAGCGTAACCAAGTCGTGGAAAATAACTCTCTTCATCTAAGCAGACCAGAAAACTCCCTCTCCAACAAAGCCGCAAAGTTCTCCTCTACATATCTCTTAATCTTTTCAGCGATCTCCGGCGGTATTTTCTCAAACGCCGCACCCTTACAGTCTACATACGTCAACTTCACCATGACCTGGAAGCCTTCATCTCTGAACTTCGTCTTTACGAATCCAAAAAGCCAGTCGTCGCCTACCCTTACCTTAAACATCCCCACAGACCTTCTCAAAGCGCCTAATCTCCCCAACGCCTTCCTTCTGGCGATCTTTTCGGCTGTTTGTTCATCTACACACATATGTCCTCCATAGCACAACTTTTAAAGTAGTAAGCCTTTCTACACGTGACGAAAGTCCCCGTGTCCGATAAATGACGAATTCACGTACCGGCTGACGCGTTTGGCCGAACCGCCGTGACCGCCGATAAAGTTTTTTAAGTGGATTTACATGGAACACACATGCTTCCTCTATTCGACCCAATTGCCCTAGGTCTCTACATCATAGGCTACATATTCATGTTGATAGTGGCGGCCACCGTGGCTCCTAAAGTTGCCAGCTCCGTCTCAGGCCGCTTTACGCTGTACGGCGCAATGGCCCTCACCGCCGTGTTGATAGTGCTCACCACCGCCTTCATAATATACCTCGTAGCAATATTTGCCGCGCCCCAGCTAGGCGCCTACGGCTGGGCCTTCTTCCTCGGCCTGATATTCTTTGTCGTGTTGATGAACGTCTTGACCTACCTCGCCTCGCCGTTTCTGATAAATCTATCGTACGGCGCCAGGCCCGACCCGAGGCTTCAGCAGGTAGTAGACGAGGTCGCGGCTAGGCTCGGCGCTCCATTTAGGCTGAAAGCCGTGGTGGTGGACGGGCCGCCGAACGCCTTTGCCTACGGCAACTTCCTCTCCGGCAGATACGTCGCCGTTACAAGCGGCATGCTGTCGCTGGTCGACAGAAGAGAGCTCGAGGCCGTGGTTGGCCACGAGATAGGCCACCACCTCCATAGAGACAACGCGCTCATGCTTCTATTCGGCGTCTTGCCCTCCGTGGTGTATTACCTAGGCGTCTCGGCTGTGCACCTAGGACTTTCCTCCGACGACAACAGAGGCGGAAACCCTGCCTTGATCGCGGTAGGCGTCCTGGCCGTGCTGGTGTCCTTCTTAATCCAGCTATTGGTCTTGGCCTTCAGCAGGCTGAGAGAGTACTACGCAGACACCGCCGGCGCAAAGGCCGCTGGTAAAGAGACTATGCAGTTTGCCTTGGCCAAGATCCATAAGTTCTACTTCTCCGCGCCTGAGGCGCACGTTGCCGTGCAGGAGAGCAAATTCAGGGCGTTGTTCATATACGCGTTGGTAAACGCCGTGGCAAATCCGTTCATAACCGTGACTAGAAGCGACGTCGAGGCCATCAAGAGAGCTGAATACTCCCCCTTTGAGGAGATCTTCGCAACGCATCCGCCGATACCTAAGCGTCTAAGATTCCTCGACCAGCTCCAA
>JAEMPK010000090.1 GCA_022759345.1 Pyrobaculum sp.
TCTCCTTAAACTCAAGAGCCTTGTAACTGTTGCCCCCTTTCTCTGCCCAAGCTATCAAACGCTCCCAGCGGCTACACGTAGGCATGGCGGCTAGATGCGAAGGGATTAATAAATTTTCAAAAGCTGTGCCTCCGCGGCGCTTCGAAAACGGAGACTACAGTCTTGATCTTCCCCGCAACGGCGTTCACAACCTCATCTTCTTGGCGGCGGCAGGAGTTGTACACGCCGCCAGCCAGCCTAAGACTCAGCCTTTTAAACGATGCCAGCCACAGAGCGGCCGCCTTTTGCCGGCCAAGCTTCATGTTGCTCTCCAAGACGTTAAGCACAGACCCCCAATGGAGGCTCCCGGAAGACGGCTTGTAAGTAACGGCCCCTGTAGTTACGACAAAACAACGCCGAGCAGAAAGACGAACGAAAATACTTAAAAACCTTCCTAAAAAGGACATAATGCCTGTTAATTCAACTAGTGAAAAAATTATACTTCTTTTTGCGAGTGTTCCGACTTCTCTACTCTATGTACTTGTTATTGTTCTAACTTATGTGGGGTTTTTTGATTTTTTGTATAGTTGGCCTCTGGTTTTAAGTTATTTATTCTTTTTACTTCTGACTGTGTTAATACATGAGTTTTCGAAAATTTTACTTGTGCTTACTCTCTCTTTAACTCTTAAGGAGAGGCTTTGTACGCGGCGGTTCCTGCGGCTGGGGTGTACCTCCGAGACGCCGAAGACCGGGCCAGAGGGTCTCGGCAAGATGCGACATGTAAAAGACAGAGTTGCTGACACCTTGTTGTCCAACGTCGGCACCGCCGCGCTTCCTTTCGCCGTTCTCGTGTCGAGGGGCGTAAGGAATGGCGTGTATCCCCTTGACGTTTCTCCCCTCTTCGTGGCGTTGATTCCCTGGGCTATTCTTTGGATGTTCCTGGTCTTTATGTTAGAGTTCAGGGCTTATAGGTACGCCGAAGGTCTCTCGTTTAGAGAAACACTGCAGAAGCTGTTATACGAGGAGAAGAAGTTTGGAAGTACGGTGTTTCAATTCGCCGCAGCGACTTTGGCGATGTACTGGTTTTTTAATTGGCTTGTTTACATAATGAAAAATCCTTCGCCTGACCGTTACCACGTCCTCGTAGCCCTCTTCGTCTCTGTGGCGACGCCTGTCGTGTTGGCTGTGGTTGTGGGCTGGGCTTTAGACGTTTTGACCCGGAGGCTTTTTGGAGAGGCGTTAGGCAAGTTCCTCTTCGCCGCTTTCATCGCCGGCGCCGTCTTCCACCCGTTGCTGGGCGTGGTTACGTCATTCCTCTTCTCCTGGGCCATGTTCGGCAGGGCGAGAGACGCCGCGGTGGCGGCGGCCGTCTCTGCGCTTTCTCTATTCGCCGTGGTGCTTCCGGGGCTGATATGGACTTCGGTGTTTCTGCTTTGATCGCCTTGAACAACATGCTGTCTGCCTTCTTGGTCTGGGTTCTTCCGCGCTCCGCCGTGGTGTTGGCGGGGCAGGTGGCTCTCTTCGGCTTTCCTCTTGTTGCGCATGCCGAGCCCAAGTACTGACCGTTTTTGTCTCTTGAGGCTGGGGGTTACGTGGCGGCGTTTTTCAAGCGGCGGCGGTTTGTGTCGATGGTTGGCGCGGTGGTGGAGGTGTGGCCGTGGCTTCGGTAAAGGCCTATCTAGCCGCCGGCGCCGTGGCGGGCGTGTTGGCTGGGGCGTTGCTGGCGGTGGCGGTGGTGGCCACAGCCACGCCTGAGGCTGAGGCTGTGCTGGTGATCGCAAGAGAGGCGGGGGTATCGGTGGAGGAGGCCCGCGTTCTCTACAGCGCCGTGCTGTTTGGGGTGGCGGTGGGGTTGGGGTTTGGCATGGTTACTTCGTGGCTTCTTGCGGCGTTTCTGTGGCGGCTTCTTGAGCCTAGGATAAACTTGCCGCGGCCTCTGCTCCTCGTCACGCCGGGCTTCTTGGCCGCCGTCCTCTTCCTCGCCTAGCCTTCTTCCAAGCAGAACCAAAAGACGTGGCACTAGTCACGGCGGCCGCCCTCGCCGCCTCGCCAGTATTCCAAAAGCTGAAAGAAAGATGGACACGCCAGCCCTAACGTAGTGGAAGAGGGCAAGGCTAGAGGCATCTTGAAGCTGGAGGGCTTCGAGGGGGAGGGTCGAGGTGGGGGCAGGAGGCATGTGGTGAAGGCAGTGGGCTGGAGTGCCGAGCTTGAGGAGAGGCAAGACGGCAAGACCCTGCCGAGGATTAGGATTGCGGCAGAGATAGACGGTGTAAAGTGCTACTACACAATCACCTACGGCAGGTATAGGAAAATTAACGCGGCTTTGGGCTTCGCCACGGCGAGGGCAGGCGTGCCAAGAGACAGGTTGGCGGATGCGGAGAGGCTAGCCGCCGTGATAAAGGCCCTCACGGGGAGGGAGCCGAGGATAATTGAGAGGAGCGACGGCACCATAGAAATCATGTATAGCAGAGCGCACCTAGACGGCCTCAAGCGCTACGCCGAACCTGCAGACACCGTGGAGAGGTGGCTGGAGGCGACAAGCCGCCGATGACCAACCCTATTATACAAACCTCAACGTGTTGACAAAACGTCTCCAGCGGGCAGAACGCCAGTTCAAAACAGAGACCAGACGCAACGGGCTTATAAATTTTCAAGGAGAGAAAGCTGCGCCTTGAGCTTTATCAACCTAGTGTACTCCTCCTCCATGCCGAGCTTCTTTGCGGTTTTAAGCGCCTTGACGAGTTTCTTGCCAAGTCTCATCGCGATATCAGGGTTCCTCTGCACTACGCCGGCTTTTACCTTCCTTATGTAGTCTTCGACGTCTTTAATGACTGCTGAGACCTCCTCTGCGGCGAGCTCTACCTCTACGTCGT
>JAEMPK010000113.1 GCA_022759345.1 Pyrobaculum sp.
CCATAGGAGGGACCCTCGGCACCTCCGTACACCACGTAGAGGGGGAATTTGTGCTCTAGATGAAGCTCCCAAGTGCCTCTTGGAAAGTGGATATCAATAGACACCACCGAGGCCCCCCTTTTCTTGGCGATGTAAACAGCCGCGTTGAACACTTGTCCGCCCTTTGGAGCATGTAGGCCGGCCATGGCGGTGCCCCCCACGTAGAACACAGCCCGCCCCTTCGCCAAGGCGGCATCCGCCACGGCCACGGCCCGGAGCGCCTCGGCCTCACGCCGCGACGCGGCCCTTATAAATATGTCGCTGTGGATGAGGCGCACGGAGTCCCAGCTCCCCATCCCCTCCACCGCCTCGGCGCCTAGCTCTCTTAGCGCATCTGCGACCCAGCCGTCTGTCTCCTTGTGCAGAAGCAACATATATATACTGAAACGATCCTGTTTATTAATGCAGGGGTTTACGAACTAGAGGAGCGGCTATACTCCCTCCTGAGAGAAAGAGCTAGGTATAACGTGCCCCCCCTCCTCGACGGCGTCCTCGCCCCAGTGATAGCCTCTGAGGTCTCCCGCCTACACAAACCAGCGGTGGCCTATCTAGGCCCAGAGCATTCCTTCACGTGGGAGGCTACCGTGGCCATGTTTCCACATGGGACGCACATCCCCCAGAGGACCATAGCAGACGTGTTTAAGGCTGTGGAGCAAGGCTCAGCAGACTACGGCGTGGTGCCTTTCATCAACAGCCTAGAGGGCCCCGTAGGCGAGACCGTAGACGCCTTGGCTATGCACCAGGTGGAGATCGCCGCCATGGGCGAGCTGAGGGTAGTCCTGTGTCTAGCCAAGAAAGGCACCCCCCGGGTGGTGTATACGCACCCACACGCCGCGGCTCAAGCCAGGAAGGCCCTCGCCGCGTTGGGAGCCGAGGTGGTGTACACCGCCTCTACTTCAGAAGCCGTGAGGGAGTTTGAGAGATGCGACGCGGGCTGTGCTGTATTGGCGTCGCCCAAGGCGCTTGAACGATACGAGAAGGTCTGCGGCGTGGAGGACAGAGAGAGCTACACGAGATTCGCTGTGCTGTCCAAGGGGAGCGGAGCCGCGGGGAGCAGAGCCGCCTTGATATTCGCGGTGCCCAACGTGGCCGGCGCCCTCTACAAGGCGCTGGCCCCCCTCGCCGAGAGGGGGATAAACATGACGCTGATCTACTCACGGCCCACCAAGCTCTCCCCCTGGGACTACTTCTTCCTCGCTGAGGTGGAGACAAGCCCCGAGCTCGACAACGCCCTAGAAGAGCTGAGACGCCGCACCACAATGCTCAAGGTGCTGGGGCGCTACAACGTAGTGGCCCTGCCCTAGGCCGCCAGCTGCCTGGCCTGCTCAATTATAGACTCGGCAAGCTTTTCGCCGAATCCCGGCAGAGAGGCGATCTCCCGCACCGAGGCCCTCGCCAAGTCCTTAAGAGTGCGGAAGCCGAAGTTGTAGAGGACCCGCGCCCTCACCCTCCCCACGCCCCTCAGCGCGGTGACGAGCTCCAGTAGCTCCTCCCTCACGCCGTGTACAACCCGCGCAGTCACCACCTCCAACCCCTTCCTGTGCTCCTCCATGCCCACCAGCCCCGCCAGCTTCGCCGCGGCGTTGCCCAGCCACTCAAAGAGATCCACGTAGACCCGCAGATCCCCCGGCGCCACGTCAAACCTCTCGAAGATCTCGTCTTCATCCACCTCTTCAATCCACGCGGTCAACACGGCGACGGTTCTAGCCACCTCTTCAAACTCTTCATCCTCTTCCACGTCTAGGGCGGAAAGTATCTCCTGTGCAATGCGTCGATCTACTTTGCCCCGCCGCACCTTCGGGAAGTCAGGCGCCGTCAGCACTATGTAGAGATAAGCCTCCGTCGAGCTACGCCGCAGGGACTTAATAAGGGCGATGTACCTCGCCGCGGTCTCGGGGTCGAGGTACAGCCTCGCCACCTGCCTCCCCAGCTCGGTGACGTAGACATAGTCGCCGTCCCGCTCCAGAAAGCCCCACTCCACCAGCTCGTCCACAGCCTCCTCCACCCTAGACCTCACCAACGCCGACTTTAAACTAGTCTTCACCTGGAAAAACCCCAAGGTGTTAGAGAAGAAGTCCACCAGCTCGTCTATAGACTTGGCGTAGCCCCCGCCCACGGCGCCCAACGCATGCGTCCGCAGATTAGGCCCCGTCAACATGTGCGACTTCACATCTTCAACCCGTCCCTTGATGTACCTTTCCATTAAATACTCAGCCTCGTTTCTGCTATGCGCCACTATGACAGCCTCGCCGAAGGAATCCAAGCCCGGCCTCCCCGCGCGGCCAGCCATCTGTTTATACTCAAGCACCGGGATCTCCCCCAACCCCAACACTGGATCGTACCGCTCGTACTCAGCCACCACGACCCGCCTCGCCGGTAGGTTCACCCCAGCCGCCAACGTCGTCGTGGAGACGACGACCTTAACCACGCCGCGTCTAAACCCCTCCTCCACAAGTCTCCTGACCTCCAGCTCAAGCCCCGCGTTGTGAAAGGCCACCCCCCTAGCCACGAGCTCCGCAAGCTCCCGCCCAATTATCTTGCTGGAAGACGCCCGAAGTACCTCCTCCGCAAGCCTCCCCGCCTCGCCCACGTCGATCAGTTTGACGGGGTACGCCGCGACGGCCTTGGCGATGGCCTTGGCGAGACGCACAGTGGAGGACCGGCTGTTAGTAAACACCAACGCCTGGCCCCCCTCCGCCAAGGCGTCAAGCGCCAGGGCCACCTCAGCGTCGCCGCCGGCGCGCACGGCACGCCGCGTCCCGTCGGCGAAGCGGATCTCCCCGCCGAAGTAGACCCCCTCCCGCA
>JAEMPK010000133.1 GCA_022759345.1 Pyrobaculum sp.
TCAAGTTGCCTCCCCACCGCGGGATTACGTGGATATGCATGTGAAACACCATCTGTCCAGCCTCACGGCCAGCGTTGGTCACAACGTTGACCGCAGGTGCCCCCAGTTCGCGCCAGGCCTTGGCAAGCCTAGTGGCTATCTCAAAACCCTTCACAGCCTTTTCCAACGGAGCATCTAAAATGTTCACATAATGCTCCTTAGAGACAACTAACAGATGACCATATGACGCTGGGTATTTGTCGAGGATTACCACAAACTCGTCATCTTCGTAGACTTTCCAAGCCGGCGCCTCGCCGCGTACAATCCTACAGAATATGCAATCCATCGCCTAAGGGAAGAAAAGCATTTAAAAAGAGTTACACCTACTAGACGGGTGGGGAGTCTGGAGAGGCCCGAGGGGGCGGCTGTGAAATGGCTCCCTGCCGCGGGGTTCACACACCGCCTCAACACGTGATCTTGCTACCGGGGTTTTCCCCCTTTGCGATCGCCTCGAGAAGCTCAGGCCGCCTCCCGTCGAAGACGTAGGTAGTGATGCAGTTTCTCTTTAGAATTGAAAGACTCCAAACATCCATAAGCTCGTAGCCGCCAGGCAACGAAGACGAGCGCAGGATCTTCTCAAACTCGTCATACGTTAACTCGGGTATCCTCTTGGCGTCGGGGTTTTTCCTGGGGTCGTCGCTATAAACTGCGTCTATATTCGCCGCGTTGAGCAAAACAGGCGAGCCCACCGCCTCGGCCACCAACGCAGCCACTGTAGCTGTAGATTGACCGGGCTGGAAGCCGCCGGCGACCACCACTGGGTAACGCCGCCAAGCCTCTAGAAACTCCTCTATATTCGTAGGGACTCTGGGATATGCGTTGTCTAGGAGAGAAATCAGGAGCAACGCGTTTAGGCGGCTGGCGTAGATGCCTAGAAGATCTTGGAATGTGTTCGAGGCCCCTCCCCTCCTGGCCGCAGCTATGTATCTCCGGGCGACCTCTCCGCCCCCCGTAACTATTCCAACTTTCTCACTAAGCCTCTTGACGATTTGGGAGTATTTCAAAACTAGCGATTCGTCGTCGAATATCCGGCCGGATAGCTTAACTACTAACACCATGGCTCAGATATGACGAAATTCCTTTCTTTACGCCACCTACCACATGAGGCGGGGCGTCGCCAAAATCTATCTCAGGATTTCTGCCTAGACAAACATATTTAAATTTTTCAAAATTTCTTTGTACAACTTCTATTAAATATCTGTCTTCATATTTATAAAGACTCTCGATAAGTGCGTGATCAGAACAGTCGTTAGCGATCCAAGCGGCCCGCGACTTGGCCTTGGAGACTTCGCTTAATAAAGTATCTACATCGACCTCCTTGCCAAACAACAACGCCTTGATCTCTCGACGCCCCAGAAACTTCTTCTGTATCTTCACCGCAACGGGGCCAAACACGCCCTCGCGACCCTCTGAGATTGCGGCTGTCACCTCGTCCGCAACTTTGGCGAGTTCCAAATCTTTTGCATGTATTTCTTTAAGTCTCTCGCATTCGCAGACCCTTTTCACGAAATCTAGTATCGCCTCTGCGATAATTTCAGTCACTACATCTTGTGCATGCACACGTCTAAGACGCCGGGGGTTAAAAAACGTTGGTGGGCTCAAGACATATATGACCCAACGTGGCAACATGTAGGTGACGAGTCCAGGCTAGCTGAGAAGTGACGATGGATCTAAACTCCGACTATTTCCTCGGATATATAAAGTCCTTTGGAGCCGCCTTGATAGGCTCAAGATACGGCCTCAACACCTTGGGGATCTCCACGACGCCGTCCTCCCGCTGGTAGTTCTCTAAGATGGCAGTAATGGTGCGCGTAGTCGCGAGGCCTGTGCAGTTGAGCGTGTGTACGTATTCCCGCTTCATGCCTTTCCTAGTCACTCTTATGCCGAGTCTGTAGGACTGCCAATCTGTGACGTTGGAGCAACTGGCCAGCTCTCTGTACATCCCCTGAGCGGGGTACCACACCTCTATGTCGTACTTCTTGGCGGCCGGCGCCCCCAAGTCGTGCGCGCAGATGTTCACGACCCTGTAGGGCAGGCCCAGGTCTCTTATGAGCTCCTCCGTGTTTTTAGTAATCTCTTCGTGCCACTTCCACGACTCCTCCGGCAGAGAGAAGACGAACTGCTCCACCTTGTGGAATATATGCACCCTGAATATGCCCTTCAGATCCCGGTTGCCCGCCCCGGCCTCCTTCCGGAAGCACGGCGACCACCCTACGTAGAGCTGAGGCAACTCCTCTTCCACAAGCTCTCTCTTATAGAGGTAGGCGGCTATGCCGTGTTCCGCCGTCGCGATGAGGTACAGGTCTTCGCCCTCTACCTTGTAGATCGCGTCTTTAAACGTGTCAAAATCCAGAACCCTTTTTATAAGGTCGAGTTTAAGCATGTAGGGAGGAATCACAGGCCTAAACCCCCTCTGCGCGAGGCGGTCTAGTGCGTACATGGCGAGAGCGAAGTCTAGCCACACCAAGTCGTCGAAGAGGTAGTAGAAACGGCTACCCGCGACCTCGCCTGCCTTGAGAGTGTCGGCCATCTTTAAAACCGCCTCGGCCATGTCGGCGTGGCCAACCGGCGGCTTATCCACCACCACGTATTCCACGTCTGGGGGACCTGCGGCGCCTTTCACAACCTTAACGGCGCCCCAGCGCCTAACAGGAATTGAGTCGACGCCCTCAGGGCAGATGGGCACCGAGTCGTGGATCAGATTGGGGAAGCTCCAAAGGACGTCTTCCCTGGCCCGCTCAACCTCCTCCAGCTCTTTCTCCACCTTCTCAAGCCTGGCCGCAAGCTCCCGTGCCTTCTC
>JAEMPK010000154.1 GCA_022759345.1 Pyrobaculum sp.
GTCAACACGTTTGTCGTGGCGTTGGGCGCCGCCCTGTTAGGTCTCGACGAGGAATACGTGGCGAGAGGCGTAGGCTTCGCGCTGGGGAGAAAGGCCGATGTGATTGAGCAGAACAAGAAAGTCGCCGCCGAGGCCATAAAACTTGTCGAAAAGAGAATGACCACACTGCAGCCGCGGAGTCCCGGGGTCAAGCGGATTTTCTGGAACGGCAACGAGGCGTCGGCATATGGCAAGATCGTTGGAGGCATACGTTTCGTCGCCTACTATCCAATAACCCCCGCCACCGACGACGCCATGACCTTTGAGAGACTTATACCGTTCCCCGTAAGCAAAGACGCCGGAGAGCTCGCAAAGCTTGAGAAAATAGGCGCTGTGGCGTTCCAGGCCGAGGACGAGTTGGCAGCCATCGCCATCGCCACGGGCGGGGCGATCGCCGGCGCGAGGTCGGCCACGGTCACCTCGGGGCCCGGCTTCAGCCTCATGGCGGAGGCCCTCTCCATGGCCGGCATGATGGAGGTGGGCGTGGTAGTTACGGTGTGGATGCGGGCAGGCCCCAGCACTGGACAAGCCACTAGACAGGGACAGCAAGACCTCTTCTACGCCCTCTTCGCGGGCCACGGCGAGTACCCAAAAATCGTCTACGCCAGCGGCGATTTGGAGGAGGTTTTCCTCGACAACATAAGAGTCGCCAACTGGGCCGAGCGGTACCGCGTGCCGGTCATCCACCTGCTGGACAAAAACTTGTCTAACACCTTCGCGGTGATGCCGCTTCCAGACCCCTCAAAGGTGAGGATAAATGCCGAGAAGCCCGTGGTCTATCCGCAGACCCAAGAGGCGGAGGCTTATCCGTTGGATGAAGTCGTGCCCCCGAGGCTGTTGCCCGGAGTCTCCAACGCAATCTTCCACTTAAACAGTCTCGAACACGACCCCGAGGGAGATCCCGAGGAGGATTCTGTCGTTGTGACGAAGATGTTCGAGAGGAGGATGCAGAAGCTTAGACTTATAGAGAGGGAGATACCCCCGGAGGAGAAACTCCTCTACTTCGGCCCCGCCGACGCTAGGCGGGTAATTGTGGGGTGGGGCTCTACAAAAACCGCCGTCCTTACGGCGTTGGGGGAGCTCAGAGACGTGGGGTTCCTCTACGTCAAGATGCTCTACCCCTACCCCACGGACCTCGTGAAGAGGTACCTAGAGGGCAGGGAGACTCTCTTCATAGAGAATAACTACCTCGGCCAGCTCGCCATGGTTACGCGGATGTTTGCGGGCATTGAGCCTACGGCTGTCGCCGTTAAGTTCAACGGAAGGCCCATCACCGCAGACGACGTGGTTGAGGCGTATAGGAAGTTTGAAGCAGGTCAAAAGATTGTTAAAATAGAGACGGACTTATGACCATGCAGACTGTTAAAAGGACGGCGGCGGACTACAGATGGGTAAGACCACCTGAGTGGTGCCCCGGCTGTGGCCACTTCGGCGTCTTGCAGTCGTTGTACAACGCCTTTGCGGAGCTTAACCTCGACCCCGCCGACGTGGTCCTCGTATCGGGCATTGGGTGTTCCTCCCGTCTTCCGCACTATGTGAGGACTACAAGTGTACATGCAATCCACGGCAGGGCGATACCCTACGCCCTCGGCATAAAGCTGGCAAACCCCTCGCTGGAGGTCGTGGTCGTCGGCGGCGACGGAGATTTGATGGCGATAGGAGGCAACCACCTCCTCCACCTCGGCAGACGCAACGTAGACATGGCTGTGATCCTCATGGACAACTCGGTGTATGGACTCACGCGAGGCCAGGCGGGTCCTACTCTGCCGGCTGGCGTCAAGGTGAAGGCCATACCTAAGGCCAACCCACAAGGCGAAATTAACCCACTCCTCCTCGCCTTGACTGCAGGCTTTACCTTTATTGCGAGGGGCTATTCTTACGACATAAAATACACGACGCGTCTCATAGTAGAGGCCATTAGACACAAAGGCTCCGCCTTTGTACAAATCTACAGCCCCTGCGTCACCTACAACAACGTGATGACGCGGGAGTGGTACGAGAAGAGGATATACAAATTAGAGGAGGCGGACCCCGCCTGGGACCCCGTGGTCCACGACGAGAAGGAGGTCGATGTGAAGCTGAGAAAAGCCCTCGACAAAATCGTCGAAAGAGATAGACTGCCCCTGGGCATATTCTATAAGAACGAGTTGGTGCCCACCTTCGACGAGAGGTACGAAAGCCTATACGACCCAAACTATCGCAAACTTCCGCCGGCTCTCCAGCCCGTGGAGGCGGATGGGAAGTCTGTGGTAGACTTCGAGAAGCTTGTGGCAGACAAACTTCTCTAGTCTAGTAGTTTTTCTAGGGTTAATTCTGGGTAGAAGCGGCGGATGAAGGCGAAGCCGTTTACGACAGGATAAAAGGGGTATTTACTCTCGTCGTCCAGCTCCACAGCTCCTCTTCTCCAGAGCTCAGAGAGGATTTTGGCGTAGAGGTATCTTTTTTCCAACGTCTTCAGGGCGACCTTCGTCTCTCGTGGGGCGTATTTCACCGCTACGCCTATGTTTGACATCTTTGCCGCATCTGCGGGGGTTAGATCTCTGCGGACCACTGGACATAGGGTAGACATTACGAACTTGACCTCTATTCGTACTTCGCGGTCTAGGGGGTCTAGTTCGTATTTTATTATCTTAGGTAGGTAGGGGAAAGAACGGCAGGTCAACGGCTTGTATAGGTCGTGCACCATACACCTGGCGCCGTCTAGGAAGGGGCATTTGCCCTCTTCGTCTAGATGCATGAGGTAGCTCATGGCGATTCTCAGCCCCGACTTGACGTCGGCCACTTTAT
>JAEMPK010000191.1 GCA_022759345.1 Pyrobaculum sp.
GTTTAGCAGGTAGAGGGCGAGGGCCGCCGTGGCCGCCGCGAGCACCAGCGCGAACCTTCTCATACGTCCCCCTCTAGCTCATACAAATATCTTTGCGGCTTGCCCATCAAGAGCAACGGCCTCCGGGGTTAATAAACTGAATGTACTTTAGGTACATGCTTTACACCGTTGGCTACGGCGGCTTCTCCCCCGAGGAGTTCCTCCACGCGTTGAGAAGCCGCGGCGTCGAGGTTCTGGCCGACGTGAGGCGGTTCCCCAGGTCCAAGACAGGCTTCTACTCCGGCGAGAACTTGAGAGAGGCTCTGCGGAGGGTCGGCGTGGAGTATGTGTGGTTCGGCGAGCTCGGCGCCTTGGGCGTGAGGGGGCCCGGCGCCGGCTGTGTCGCGTCGAAGACCTTTGACGCGTATGTGTGGCGGCTCTACCACTACGCCCCTGCACTTCTCCAGCTGGAGGAGCTGGAGCAACTGGCCAGGCGGAGGACGGTGGCGTTGATGTGCAGAGAAGAGGACTGGAGGCACTGCCACCGGCAGTTCTTGGCCGACTTCTTTGTGAGGCGGGGCTTCGAGGTGATACACATCAGGAGGCGGGGCGAGGAGCGGCACATCCCCACGGCCTGCTTCGACGCATATGACCCGCCTCCCATCGACTTGGTCAAGCGCGTATACGCCGACTTCAGCCGCCTCTGCGGCGGCGCGTCCATATACCTCTTCGGCGGGGCGCTAGACGGCATTACCCACGACGTTGACGTGGTGGCGTACGGCGTCGCGGAGGACCTGCCGGAGGGCTACGACGCCCAGACGCTCCCGAAGCCCGCCGAGGACCTTTTCCACTACTTCGTCACCCACTGGGGAATCCTCCTCTGCGGGAGGCCCCTAAAGGTGGATTTCCACGCCGCGTTTAGGAACGAGGCCGCGGAGACGGAGACGAGGCTGAGGAGGTTTAGGGAAGCTGAGGATCCCGTCGTCGTGTGTAAGGCGGCGAAACAGCTGGTGTTCACAGCGGCTGTGGCCCTATGCGGCGCGAGAAACGCCTACACATGGCGGAGGGCCGTTGCGTGTCTCGGCACACGCGGGCTGGAGGTGCCAAGCGCCTTCAAGAACTGCCTCTCCCCACCGCCAATAGAGGAACTGAGAAAACACGAACCGTTGGTGGCTAGGCTGGCGGAAATCGTCAAAGGGGTCTTGGGTTAGTCACAGCGCCCTTATCCGCCTGCTGCACCAGCGCCGCGTATTTCGCCAAGAGGCCGCCGCTGTATTTAGGCGGCGGGGGCGTCCAGTTCTTCCGCCTCCTCTCCAGCTCCTCCTCCGGCACATCAAGCTTCAACAAGCCAGCTTCGCCGTCTATGACTATCTTGTCGCCGTTTTCCACAAGGGCTATTGGGCCTCCCACGGCGGCCTCGGGAGCTACGTGGCCTACCATTATCCCGCGGGTGGCGCCTGAGAAGCGGCCGTCTGTGACCAACGCCACCGACTCGCCGAGGCCGGCGCCTACTATGGCGGCGGTGACCTTCAGCATCTCCGGCATGCCGGGAGCTCCCTTGGGCCCTTCGTAGCGGATCACCACCACGTCGCCGGGCTTGATCTCGCCTGCCGCTACGGCCTTGAAGGCCTCGGCCTCCCCGTCGTAGACGCGGGCCCTCCCCTCGAACTTGAGGACGTTGGCCGCGCCGATCTTCATGACGGCTCCGCTGGGCGCCAGGTTGCCCCTGAGTATCCTAATCCCGGAGTAGGGCTTGTAGGGCTTCTCCACGTCGTATAATATGCCCGTCTCGGGGACTGAGGGGGGTTGCCACCTCTCCAACAGCTTGCCTATGGGCTCGCCCTCCACCGTCAAGGCTTCCGGCCGGAGAAGGTTGGCTTTATACAGCTTCTTCAGGATCCTCGGCGCGCCGCCTATTCTGTCTAGGTCTTGCATGGCGTAGGGCCCCGCCGGCCGCAGAGCCGCGATTACGGGCACCTTCCTGCTTATCTCGTCGAAGTCGTCTAGAGTGAACTTGACCCCGGCCTCGTAGGCGATGGCGAGGAGGTGCAGTATGGCGTTTGTGGAGCCTGCCGTGGCGAAGAGCGTCACCGCCGCGTTGTACAACGCGTCGTAGGTGACCACCTTCCGCGGCGTTATGCCCAGCTCGGCGGCTTTCAACGCGGCGCGGCCCGACGCCGCTGCGTAGGCCCTCCTCCTGGCGGACGTGGCCGGAGGCGTGGCGGAGCCTAGGAGAGACACGCCGAGAGCCTCGGCGAGGATTGCCATGGTGTTTGCCGTGAAGAGGCCTTGGCAAGTGCCGTAGGTGGGGAAAGACAACTCCTCAACCCGCTTAAGCTCCTCCAGAGTGATCTTGCCGGAGAGGTATGCGCCGACGGCCTCGAAGGTGTCCTCGATGGTTAGCTCCCTGTCGCCGAGCCTGCCCGCCTCGGCCGTGCCGCCGTAGAGGTAGACCGAGGGCAAGTCCAGCCTAACCATGGCCATGATTATGCCCGGCTGAGTCTTGTCGCATCCGCCTATCCCCACCCAGGCGTCTATGCCGTGGGAGTTAACTTGCGCCTCTATTGTGTCGGCTATTAGATCCCTGCTGATGAGGGAGTACCGCATGCCGGGGGTGCCCATGTTAATCCCGTCGTTCACCACTATGGTAGGCGCCGCCAACGCCACTCCGCCCGCCTCCTTAACCCCCTCCTTGACGTATTTAGCCAGCTCCAGAGTGTGGTAGTTACACGGCCCCAGCTCCGACCAAGCCGCTACCACCGCGACAAGAGGCTTGGAGAAGTCCCACTCACTAAAGCCAACAGCACGGAGATAAGACCTATGCGGCGCATTATCCACACCATC
>JAEMPK010000138.1 GCA_022759345.1 Pyrobaculum sp.
CGCCGCCTCGCAGACGGGGTCCCGCAAGACCACCATGGCGTTCTCCCTAAACCCAACCGCCTCGCCGTCGACTGTGGCGTGGAGGTCTCTGAGGACGCCGAGCTTTATGAACTCCCTTATTTTGGCAAGGGCCTCCCCTACCGACACGCCGAGGACCTCGGCCGCCTCCTTGAAGGGCTCCGGCGCCAGGGGGAGGGACTTCACCTTGGAGAAGAAGGCCATGGGGACGCCTAGGGAGGAGAGCGGCGGCGGGTTCTCCGGCAGAAGCTCCCCCTTTGTCCACGAGACGCCGCGGCGCAGGTCGAAGCGGACATCCACCTTGTAGCTACGGAGCGAGTACAAAATCACGTAGTCCAGCCCATACCTCTTCGCAACGGAGGCCACCTTGGCCTCCAGCTCCTCTCTGCTGTTCGCCTTGGTGACGAACCACAGGTTGTAGGGCTTGTAGTCCCGCTGGAAGTTGTGGCTCACGTAGGGGTCTTTGTTCACCTCGGCGGCGACCTCCTCTATGATGTCCTCCGGCACCGCCATGCCCACCAGAGCCGCCTCGAGACCCCGAGACCGGTAGTTCAAAATAGCCCCAATCCTCTTCAAGACCCCCGCCTTCACCAGCTCCCTCAGCCTCTCGATAACCCAGCCCTCGTCTACGCCCAGCCTCTCACCAAGCGCCTTGTAGGGACGCTCCACAAGGGGGAAATTGTGCTGAGCCTCCATCAAAAGATCCACATCCCGAGAATCCATGGCCCACTACGAATTTCCATTAAAAAACCTATCTGAAGACCACAGCCCTTCAAAACGGCGTCCCCTCCTTGAGCCACCGGGCGGCGTCTAGGGCGTGGTATGTGAGGATCAGGTCCGCCCCGGCGCGTCTTATGGCGAAGAGTATCTCCAGCGTTATGGTCTTCTCGTCCACGTACCCAGCCGCGGCGGCGGCCTTC
The DNA here is from genome assembly GCA_022759345.1 of Pyrobaculum sp. Classification (GTDB taxonomy): domain Archaea; phylum Thermoproteota; class Thermoprotei; order Thermoproteales; family Thermoproteaceae; genus Pyrobaculum. The sequence goes on from JAEMPK010000138.1 coordinate 939, forward strand.
ACGAGGGAGTACTCGCCGGAGACGTTATAGGCGGCGAGGGGGACCCAGGGGAAGTGACTCTTGACGAGTCTTATCACGTCTAGGTAGGCCAGGGCAGGCTTGACCATCACGATGTCGGCGCCCTCCTCCAGATCCAGCTGGACCTCCTTCAGCGCCTCATAGGCGTTCCTCGGGTCCATCTGGTAGGTCCTCCTGTCGCCGAACTTAGGCGCCGATGCGGCGGCGACTCGGAAGGGGCCGTAGAAGGCCGAGGCGTATTTAGCGCTGTAAGCCATGATGCCTACGTCGTAGAAGCCGTGGGCGTCAAGCGCCTTTCTGATCTCGGCCACCTGGCCGTCCATCATGCCGCTCGGCGCCACGAAGTCGGCTCCAGCGTCGGCGTAGACCACCGCCTCCTTGGCGTAGAGCTTAATCGTCTCGTCGTTGTCCACGTACCACCTCCCCCGCCGCTCCTTCACCACGCCGCAGTGGCCGTGGTCTGTGTATTCGCAGAGGCAGACGTCGGCGAAGAGGAGGACCTTGTCGCCGAAGGCCTCCCTTAACAGCCTCAACGCCCTCGGAACCACGCCCTCGGGGTCGTAGCCGCCGGAACCCACGGCGTCTTTAAGCTCGTCCGGCAAGACGCCGAAGAGTATAAACTTGTTCACCCCCAGCGCCACCGCCTCCTCTACGTGTTTCACAAGAGGCTCCCCCACCGGCCACCGATACTGGCCCGGCATGGCCGAGATGGGCTCAGGCTCGCCTCTGGGCTTCACGAAGAGGGGGTAGATAAAGTCGGAAGGGTCCACCGAGGTCTCAGCCACAGCGTCTCTAATGAGTTTGCTGGCCCTCAGCCGCCTGGGCCTGACGGTGGGAAACTGCATACAAGCGCCAAAGTAGGGTATATTAACTGTTACACATGGCGAGGAGCTTATCGGCCGTACGTTTGTCTATTCGCCTATAGCTGGGCGGCGGCCTTAGGCCCAGGTCTGTGGGCTTCACAAGCTTTGCGCAACGTGCGCGGTTTTTCACCTCTATCAACATGGCGTAACGCGCACCCTCTACATATTTCAAGTCCTCCTCGCCTACCCCCGTGTCGCCTAGCTCTTTCAGAAGCCTTGGGAGGTTTTCGACCGGCGCCAGGAAGACAACGCCAGCGACGAAGTGCCCCGCCACGGCGGCCGCGGGCTTCGTGAAGTAGAGGAAGACCTGGTCCCCCGGCTCCACCAGGGGGCCCGCCAGCCTCCTCAACTCGTACTTCTTCGCCCCCGACAGGATCTCCTCACCGAACTTCGGCTTGATAGACATCAGGTAGTACCTCACAGCCACTAGACAGCCGGTATATTTATGCTGAGGTGCGGCGGCTTTTAACGCCGGGAGGGGCGCCTCGTTGCTCGGCGGGCTTTTCTTCTGCGGCGTGACGGCGCGTAGCGTTAAAAACCGAGCTGTTTTTTCTGCCGTGTCGTGTTTCTGCGGGAGGCCTGCGAGGAGCAGCGGGCTTTGCATATATCACGACCCCCAGTGCGTCAAGGACCCGTCCTGCCGCCGACTTCTGTCTTTCACCCCGGATTGCGAAAGGTGCCACTTGCCTGGGGGCGAGGTGTCGGGGGCCCCGCCGAGGTTGCGGGAAGCGAGGATCCACGGGCCGTTGATAGTCGAGACCGTCACCGGCAACGTGGATCTGGAGGGGGCCCGCGGCGTGGATCTCTACATCTACAGCGTACGGGGCGACGTGAGGCTCGTGGGGGCTAGGTTCCGCCATGTCTACATAGACAGAGTGCTTGGCGTGGTGGATTTCTCAGGGGGGAGTGCCGACAGCTTCGTGGCCGTGGCGGTAGACGGCGGGGTCAAGGCCAGGGGGGCAGAGGTGAGGGGGAGGCTCCACGTGGTGGGCTCCTCCGGG
>JAEMPK010000148.1 GCA_022759345.1 Pyrobaculum sp.
GGCGGGTGCTGGGGGCGGGTAGTTTGTAATACTCTTTCTTCGTTTTTAAGTGGTGGTTGTGTATGTTGCGTGTCTGTGGAGGTTGGGCTTGATTTGGTGAGGGATAAGGTGCGGGAGTTTATTTTGAGCAACGAGAAGGTGTCTGACGAGGTTATCAACATCATTATTCAGAGGAGGAGGTCTCTGGAGGTTGATTTCCACGACATCCTCCTGTTCGACAAGAGCCTCGCGGACCTCTTTGTAGAGAGGCCTAAGTTGGTTCTTCCGGAGGCGGGTAGGGTGGTGCAGGAGGTGGTGGAGGAGAAGGACCCGGAGACGGCGAGGGCGCTTCGGCGGTTCCACTTCCGCGTGAGGGGGTCTCCTCTTGTGGTTCCGCTTAGGAAGCTTAGGTCTGAGTACATCGGGAGGCTTATTAGGATTGAGGGCATTGTGACGAGGCAGACGCCGCCTAAGCACTTCCTCTACAGGGCGCTTTACCGCTGTACCCAGTGCGGCTACGAGATTGAGCTGGTGCAGGAGCTGGAGCGGCACGTGGAGCCGCCGGCGAAGTGCCCCCGTTGCGGCGCTTCGAAGAGCTTCACCTTGGTGACTGAGCAGAGTCAATACATCGACTGGCAGAAGGTCATCGTGCAGGAGAGGCCTGAGGACCTCCCGCCTGGCCAGTTGCCTAGGAGCGTGGAGGTGGTTCTTCTAGACGACTTGGTGGACACGGTGAAGCCGGGCGACATAGTGTCTCTCACCGGCATCGTGGATTTGACTCTCAGCGAGCTTAAGAAGGGGCGGCCTCCCATAGTCACCTCCTACATAGAGGGGGTGCATGTGGAGACTACGAACAAGGAGCTTGTGGAGGACATCACTAAGGAGGATGAGCAGAAGATCTTGGAGGTGTCGCGGCGGCCGGACGTGAGGGAGCTCATCATGCGGTCTATAGCGCCGTCTATCTACGGCTACGAGGAGATAAAGGAGGCAGTCGCCTGTCTCCTCTTCGGCGGAAACGAGATGGTGTATCCCGACGGCGTCAGGGTGAGGGGCGACATAAACATCCTCCTCATTGGCGACCCCGGCACGGCGAAGAGCCAGTTGCTTAAGTTCGTGGCGAAGGTTGCGCCTAGGGCTGTCTACACCACTGGTAAGGGCTCCTCGGCCGCCGGCCTCACTGCCGCAGTGGTTAGGGATAAGCTCACAGGCGAGTTCTATCTGGAGGCCGGCGCCTTGGTGCTGGCGGACAAGGGCGTCGCCGTTATCGACGAGATCGACAAAATGGATGTGAAGGACAGGGTGGCGCTTCACGAGGCCATGGAGCAGAACACCGTCTCCATAAGCAAGGCGGGCATTGTGGCGACGCTTAACGCGAGGGCGGCCGTGTTGGCGGCGGCTAACCCGGCCTTCGGCCGCTACTTGCCTAACCGCACCGTGGCGGAGAACATCGACCTGCCGGTGTCTCTGCTCAGCCGCTTCGACCTAATCTTCGTGATTAGGGACGAGCCTCGGGAGGATTTCGACGCCGCTGTGGCCGGCCACATTCTTGATCTGCACTCGGGTAAGACTCCTGAGACTTTTAGAGACGTGTTGAGGCCCGACTTCCTGCGGAAGTACATAATCTACGCGAGGAGGTACGTAAGGCCGGTCCTCAGCGAGGAGGCTAAGGAGAGGATTAGGAGGTTTTATCTGGAGATGCGGCGGAAGTACCAAGGCCCCGGCACAGCCATAGCCATCACGGCGCGTCAGCTGGAGGCCCTCATCCGTCTCACAATCGCCGAGGCTAAGATGAGGCTGTCTCCGATAGCCACCGGCGAAGACGCCGAGAGGGCCATAAGGCTGTACCTAGCCTTCCTAAAGTCTGTGGGCATAGACGTGGAGTCCGGCGCGATAGACATAGACGCCGTGATGACCGGCGTGCCGGCTTCGCGGAGGGAGGCGTATATAAAGGTGGTGGAGCTCCTCAAGAGGCTGGAGGAGGCGGAGAAGGGCCCTGTGAAGATCGACGTGTTGAAGGCCGAGGCCGAGAAGCTGGGGATCCCCGCCGCCGAGGTCCAGCGTATTGTGGACCTGCTCATCCGCAACGGCGAGGCCTACACGCCAAGGCCCGGCTACATTAAGCGGGTCGTCTAGTTTTTATTTTGGTGCACCGCGGCTGTTGTGGAGGTGGACGAGCTTCCCATAGACGCAAGGCTCACGTCAGTTCTCCGGAGGCGGGGCATCACGCGGCTTTTCCCGCCGCAGGTGGAGGCGGTGAAGGCCGGCATTTTCGACGGCCGTAGTCTGCTTATCTGCACGGCGACGGCCTCAGGCAAGTCTCTGCTGGCCGAGGTGGCGGCGGTGAAGACGGCGTTGGAGGGCGGCATGGCGCTCTACGCGGTGCCTCTCAAGGCCTTGGCGCATGAGAAGCTTCTCCACTTCTCCTACTACGGGGGCCTTGCCAAGGTGGGCATCTCCACGGGCGACTACGAGTCGGAGGACAGAAGGCTCCATGAGTACGACGTGGTGGTGGTCACCTACGAGAAGCTGGACAGCCTCCTTAGGCACAGGCCGAGCTGGCTCAGCTCGGTGGGGCTTATAGTCGTCGACGAGATCCACTACCTGGGCGACCCCAGGAGGGGGCCCGTCCTGGAGTCCATCATCGCCAAGGTGAGGCACTTGGGCCTCCGGGCGCAGTTCATCGGCCTCAGCGCGACGGTGGGCAACGCGGCTGAGGTGGCGCGGTGGCTGGGGGCCGGGCTTGTGGTCTCTAGCTGGAGGCCTGTGCCTCTGCGGGAGGGGGTCTACTTCGGCGGGGAGATCCGCTTCGCCGACGGGACGCGGCG
>JAEMPK010000125.1 GCA_022759345.1 Pyrobaculum sp.
CGCCCCCTTATATGCCCCACATGCGGCATTCCGTTAGTCGTAGGCGGCCCCTCGAGAAACGCGAAGATGGGTCCGCCGCGCCAAGTCTTCCATTTTTCGAAAATCTTGTTGCGATCCCAATACTCAGAAACCTTGGCCTCAACTAACTGCGAATTGTAGGTGGATAACATCTTTAAATCCCCATTACTCATTGGAGGGCGTGATTATTTAAGTTTTAATTTTTTGTCAGCTGGCTTTAAATCAGATATCTACATTGTGAAAGTAGTTGAAGACTCATTATATTCAGTTGTTACGGCCCTTGTGGTAACTCTCCTATTGTTAATTTTTACGGCAAAGTTTCCGCTCGACGAACTTCAAGATATTGTCAAGAAGGCGCTGGAAGACATCGAGTATATGTTAACTATCTCTCGGCAGTTATGAGATTTCTATACCACCTCCTCATGACGGCTCTGGCCACGGCGTTGCTATACATTGCATCTATCGCTTTTAGCTATATAGAGATGCTGTATAAGGCTTTTGCCGCATGAACCTGTTCGAGGGCCTCGTGGCGGCTGTCTTCTTCGTCGTGGCGGTGTTGTTGACCGCATATATAGGGTACTTAGCAACCGACTTAACTAAGCTGAAGTATATATTCGAAGCAACGCGTCACGCCGGCTGCAGAACGGCGTTAAACACCTCGGGTCCGATAGTAGTCTCTTCTTGCGTTCATTTTTACTTCAATGGAAGTTTTGTAGTTAAGATCTATAATATAACTACGGGTTATCCATACGCCTCGTAGACTAGGTTTCCCTCATCGTCTAGTTTCTTACGTATCTTCCTCTCGGTAACTAGTCGCTCTATTGCCTTAATGAGATCTGCGGTGGTTATGCCTCTCTCCTTTGCCCAACGAACCACCTCCTCTTTGCTTACTCTCTTTTTGTTCTTTACTAAATGATAGAGCTCCTCTACAACATCTCTGTCACTTTCAGGTCTAGCCGGCTTCTTCTCTTCCTTAGTTGACTGCACAAAGTCGAAAAGCGTGGGACCCCGTTTCTCTTCCTTTTTCTTCATCAACTCTCACCTGCAAATAAATTATATATCTTTAAAACGACACAATCTAAGTCAACCTTGTAGAGATTAGAGGGCGGCTCCTCTTTTCCACATTCTCTAATAATTACTTTGTCTCGCGCAATGTAAAAACTCTGTCCTATTTTTACGCCGTATTTCATGTGATACTCCGTGACAGCCTTAACGAGGGGGTCGCCTAAGAAAACATACGCCCCGCTTTGTTTATCCACGGCGCCTAAATCCTCGGCTATTTGAAGAAGCGTCTTAAACGCCACTTTGTTAAGCCACGCTGTGGGAGAAATTTTCGAAAGACGATCATTAACGGCCGTGTGTAATTCCTCAATGCCGACGTTTCTCTCCCTAACTACATCTATTAACAACTTGTACTGCGGCACTCTTTGATACAGCAAAGGGTGGTATACAGCATGTCCCAGCCACTCTCTAAGAGACACGAGGGTCTTCCCTATGGTAGTCAATACCACAACTCCATTAACTACCTCCACAACCTTTAGTCTCTCAAGAAACCTAGTGATGTCTCCTTTCCCCCGTCCGATTTCAAGCCCGCTTTCCCTTAAGTCGTTCAACGTCGCGTTTCTTCTGGCGATATACATAACGTACTCATCTATCCTCCTTAGCCTTATGGGTGGAAATGTAATTGAGCGTTGCACTGTGACTACCACGCATAGAAGAAGCTTTGAGCTTATATGGTGGCGAATCTTTGGCTTGTAGGACGTGTGTATTATTTCACCACTAAAAACTTATATACAGATGTTCAGAAATCCGTATGGAACTTAGAGCTGAGATATTACGCCTGTTGCGTGAAAGAGGCGAGGTAACGACCTCCGAGCTGGTTGCTCTTCTTAAGCAACCACGGCATAAGGTGCTGAAAGTTTTAAACAGGCTGTATTTCGAAGGTGTAGTAGAACCCTATAAGAAAAACCGGAGATACTATTGGCGTCTTGCCTCTGGCTACGTGGCGGTTGCGCCTATTCACCTAACCACAGAGGCCGTGCTCTACATCGAGGGGGTGATAGAGCCGGTCTATAGGAAAGTAGACGGCAGAATAGATAGTTTTATCTTCACGCATGTAAAGGATAAGGAGTACTGGCTCTGTGACTGCGGCGTAGGTTATTACGTAATTACGGATCAACAAATAGAAGGGTGCGACTGTAGGCTAAGGCGGGCATTCGGCGAGAGAAAACTCGCCATGCTTTACTTACCTAAAGAGCTTAAGTTCAGATACTGGAAGAGTTATAGATACGGCGAGGGAGACGTCGAGTTCATAATCTTAGTGCCGGAGGACCAAGACTCGCCCGAGCTCGTGAAAAAGTACGAAACCTACCTCCAACACTAGCCGTTCTTCAGCCAGGCGGTAAGCGGCGTCACCTTGCCCAGTAGAGACTCAAGGTCTGTCTCTGCGATCCTTCTGCACACAACCTCCTCGACTACGTCGTCGAAATGCCTAGCCTCCGAAAGCGCCTCCTCTATGGTGTCTCTAGAGATTATCTCATATACACGCGCCGCCTTCTTTCCAGGAGCCGCCCTCACCACGCGGCCCACCCGTTGTATCATCTGCCGCTTCGAGCCAGTCCCGCTCAACACCACAGCCACCTCCGCATCCGGCACATCCACGCCTTCGTCCAGCACCGTAGTGGTGACCACCACTCTGCTACGCCCCGCGCTGAATCTCCGCAGCGCAGCCTCTCTATTCCC
>JAEMPK010000057.1 GCA_022759345.1 Pyrobaculum sp.
AAGATCACCGGAACGACACGCCTCCTTCCCATCAGCACCATCCCCACCTCGCCGATATCCCGCATAACATATCCGCCGAATGCCCTAAATCTTCGCCTCTCAACCGGCTTCACGCCTAATTGTTCCAGTATGTCCCTCCTTACGACGCTGTATCTTGTGCCGGTGTCTACAATGGCTTCCACCTCAATTACCTTCTCCAGCTTTTCAGGGTTGTAGAGGCCAGCCCGCAACTTGAGGATGACCATGTGTCTTTGCCCACGGAGATTATAAATCTGCCGCGGGCCGGATGCTGGCGCCCTCGAGGAACGCCACTATGTCTGCGTGCGTTGCGCGCTTGACTAGATACTTCAACACGTTGCTGCCTATGTAGGGAGCCGCGACTGCAAGGGCGCGGAGCCTGTGGCCGGGGGCTATGGGCGGGATGCAACGCACCTTTTCCCAGTTCCACACGGTGGCCATGGCGAGGATGTCTTTCTCTGTTAGGGCCCAGCCCGAGGCGGCGGCGTAGGCGTGTAGGAACTTCATCTCGGCCCAGAGGTCCGGCTCGTTCATGAAGACGTTGTCTGTGCCTAGGAGAGGCTTTAAGTGGAGTAGCTGAGGCACGGGCGCCACGCGGCCTACGAAGTAGGCGTTGGCGCGGGGGTTCACCACGACGGTCTTGGCGGGGGGTATCTGGGCGATTTCCTCCGGCGTCACGTGGACCAGGTGGACTAGGACGTCTGCGTCCAGCGCCTTCAGGGCGAGGTCCAGGTCGCCCGCCTCGTGGCAGTCCCGGGTCTCCGACACATGTGTGGAGACCAGCTTGTAGCGGGCGCGGAGTTGCCGGAGGTACTCCGGGGGGTGGTCCACCGGCGACGCCACCTGGACGTTTGGGTAGTCGGGGAAGCCGCCGTGCGCCTCCTGGAACACGACGGCCTCTACGCCGTGTTTCCTGAAGACCTCCTCCACGTCGCGGGCGGCGTACTCTGCGTATATCAAGGCGCATCCAGTCCCGTAGCTCCTCATTCTCTTCGCCACCTTCTCAAGTAGGGAGATGTGCTTCTTTTTCGCGACTAGGTTCTTCACCGCGTGGTACTTGACGCCGTGGGGCCACCCCACCAAGTCGTCGATGTAGAGGTCGTCCCGGTCGGCGATTACTGCGTCTAGGACGTGGACGTGCCCGTTGACCAGCTGGGGCATCAACACCACGTTGCCGAGATCCGCCGCAACCCCGCCCGTGTACCTCCCGACCCCCACCACGACCCCGGCGTCGTCCACTTCAACTACTCCGTCTTCCACCACCTCCAGCTCCCCGGCCAAGACGTATTTAGCGCGGAGGCGCACGCGTCTTTTGACGCCTCTCTTTAAAAATGTCGTGTAAAGCCGGATTTACAGAGGCCCGCCGGGGACCCCGCCGTCTGTTGCGGAGGCTTGACAAATCAGTTTATTTCTCTGCGCGTTCTTCTTCCCATGGGCGACAGAATCTTCGAGGCCTTGGCGCATCCCCTGAGGCGCAGGGCGCTCAGGCTCCTGGGGGAGAGGCCTAGGATGTACAGCGAGTTGATGGAGGAGCTCGGCGTGGACAGCCCCACCCTGGCCTTCCACTTGAAGAAGCTGGCGGGGCTTGTGGAGAAGGGGGGTAACGGGTTCTACCGCCTGACGGACCTCGGGAGGAAAGCCCTTGAGGTTATGGCTGTGCTGGAGGGCGCGGGGCAGCCGCAACCTAGGGCCGAGGCGGAGGAGCTGACCTTCAGCGATAGGGCGGTCCTCAGGATAGATAAGGCGTTGCTGGAGCTGGCGAAGAGAGAGGGGAGGAAGATAAGGGTGTTCGACACGGCGATACTGGAGATAGATAAGGACGTGCCGCCGGAGCTTCTCTACGAAGTCGTTGAGGAGATCAGAGACGTGGCTGTGGTGAAGGTGCCTAAGCATCTAAGAGCCTACGTGGAGCCTAAGGCGAGGGACGTGGTTCTCGTCACCGAAAGAGGCCTCCTAACGTCTACGCTGAAGCTCGCCGTCCAGTTTCTGGGCTACTTGGGACCGCTCAAGGCCTTCAGAAGAGGGGGGAGGAGCCTCGTGGAGGTTTACAGCGGCGACTTCACACACGGCGGCCGCGTGGCTGTGGAGATGGACGGCGGCAGGCTGAAGATCGTGGAGGGGCCTAACCGCGTCGTGGCTAGGTGCGAAGACCCAGACGACTTCGACGTCTCGGCCGGCAAAATCTCCATGGAGGGATGCGAGGTGGAGGTGGCGCTAAGCGGCGTAGACGCCCTAGACCTCGACATTGCTGGGGGCTACGCCGCGGCGTCGTTGAAGCTCAACAACCTCAAGATCGACGCGGCAGGCGGCGTGGTAGACCTCGACCTAGCCATGAGCCGCGGGTCTGTGTCTATCGAGGCCGACGGAGGCGCCGTCTCGGGGAGGCTCAACTACGCGCCCTTCGAAGGCTCCTCCCAGCTGGATGTCTCGGCAACGGGAGGCGTGGTCAACCTACTGCTGGAGCTCCCGCCCGACGTGGGCATATCGGTGCAGAGCTCCGCCGCAGGCGGCGTGGTCAAGACCCCGGAGCCGCGCCCCGGCGCCAGAGGCGTCCTCAACATCTCCGTAGACGTGGCCGGAGGCGCCGTCAAGATACTTGCCAAACATTAGTTTCTTTTTAGTGAGCGTAAGTTGTTAAAGATTTTTTATAATCTTTTTCCATAGGTCGTAGAGACCTCGTAGGTGGACGAGGGGGGTGCCGGTAGTCATGCGGTATGTGAGCCAGTTTCTGA
>JAEMPK010000058.1 GCA_022759345.1 Pyrobaculum sp.
CAGAGCTCCAGCTCCCGGCCGCGAACCCTGAAGATAAATACGTCCGCACAGGGCTTTAGGTCAACCTCTATTATGGCGACGTCATGGACCTGCACCACCTTTACGATCATACTCAGCCAGAATCCTCACGGCCTCGTTGGCGACCCTTACGGCGTCTTCCACGCCGACCTCCGGTGCGAACTCGTCGGTCTCCCTGTTGGCAATAGCCGCATACACGCCCCCGGCTCGCGCGCCGTATATAGACGCCAAGGTGAAGATGGTGGCGCTCTCCATCTCGAAAGACAGCACCCTTAGACTTCGTAGAGTGTCTATAAGGCCCTTGGACCACGGCGGCATGAAGCCTCCGTAGCCAGGCCGCTCCTGGCCGACGTAGAAGGAGTCTGTAGATGCCACCACGCCGATGTGGTGCCTAACCCCCAGCGACTCCGCCGCCTCGATCAGGGCCTTTACCACCAGCCAATGAGCCGCGGCGGGGTACTCAGGCGGGGCGTACCATCTAGAGGCGCCATCGAAACGGACGGCGGCTGTCCCGATGATCAAGTCGCCCAGCTTGATCTCCCGCCGCAGGGCTCCAGTAGTCCCCACTCTTATGAAAGTGTCGGCGCCTGCGTAGAGTAGCTCCTCTACGGCTATGGCGGTGGAGCCAGACCCTATGCCGGTTGAAGTGGCGCCTATTTTAACGCCTTTATATACGCCGACCCAAGTGACAAATTCTCTATTTTTCGCAATCTCTCTAGCCTCTGTCCAGTGCTTAGCTATTAACGGCACCCGGCCGGGGTCGCCTGGCAGGAGCATGTACCTCGGCGCCTCGCCCGGGGCAAGCATGACGTGATACGCCTTGGCGCCTACCTTAGGCCTCTGGGCCATGCTTAGCCTCTCTTCTCAATTTTAATACGTAGCGCCCTCAGCAGGTTGACGAAAGAAAGCGTAGCAGACAAGGCGTTTAGAACAGTAAAAATCCAGTCTCCCAGCGACAGGGCGTAGAACGTCAACGCGACGCTTCCAGCGAAGTAGAGAATAGTCAAGTCGAGAGAAGGCGGCGGACTCCTCCGGATGATATTTACAGCCCACGCCGCCACGATTAAAAACAGCCCCAAAAACCCCATCAACGGCGTCATACAGCCGCCGCGCCGGTCTCCGTTATGGACACCCTATGGTAGACGTGTCCCAGAGAGCTCAATACTCTCTCCACCATTGCCCCCTCCCGGGGCAACAACAGAACGACGCCGCCCCTCCCAGCTCCACTTACCTTACCGCCGTAGATAAACGGCCTTGCCATCTCCAGCAGAGTCACCACCCGCCCATCTACGACGCCAAGCGCGCCGAGGAGCCAGTTGTTCATGTACATCAACTCCCCCAAACACTCTAGATCTCCAGCCAATAGACAGGCGTGCGCCTCCTCCACAAGACCGCCAATCGCCTCGATAATGTTGGCGGCAGAACGCCGCCTGCCTAGGAACGCCTTAACCTCTGCTACTATCTCTCTAGTGGTACCTATCCGGGGGAGCACGGCTATGTAGAAGGGAGGCAGTCTGACGTTGAGTTTCTCAAGCCTAAAAGGATTAGCCCATATTTTCAGAACTCCGCCGATCGACGTGGCGGCTGTATCCATCGGCGAGGCTATTCCCTGCACCTCTAACTCCACTCTGTGGCCCAGCTTCGCGAGACTGTAAGCATCCACGTCAACTCCGGCACAGAGCGAATACGCCTTCAAGATGCCAACAGAGACTGCGGCGGAGGTCGCTGCGCCGATGCCAGGCGGCAAGTCGCTTTTGATCGTAAACCTAGCCCGCACCGACCCCCACTGCTCCTCTGCAACCCTAAGCGCCGTATCTATATATGCAAAAAAGCGTTCAGACCCCAACGCCTCAGCCCTCTTCTCTGCCGGGAAATAGCGAAGAGATGAGGGGACCCCCACGGTCTCCACAATAAGTTTATCCTCCTTTTCGCACTCCACGTAGATGCCTCTATCTATAGTCGCCGCTAGGGCAGGTTTGCCGTACACTACGGCATGCTCGCCGAAGAGTTTTATAACCCCCGGCGCAAAAACCTTAACCATTAAAAGAGGGAGGCTAAAGAGCCGGCGACGTCCTCCTCGCTGGGGCCTTCCTTCTTCTCTTCGGCGGCCTCTTTTTTAGGCGTCTCAGCGGGTTGAGCCGGCTGCTGAGCCGTCTGAGACACAGACACCGAGAGTCCAAGCTCTGGAGCCTTGGGGGCCACTGCGGCGGCAAGAGTGTTCGCCTCGGCCACGGCTCTGCTTATCAACATAGGCAAAGTCTCTTTCGTCACAATGCCCAGCCGCACCGCCAAAGCAACTGCCCTCATGTGGGCGGCAGGCAACACGACCTGCAACACCTCTTTAGTGGGGTAGACGATGTTTAACGCTAAGTTCCTCGCGTAGACGGCAGCAGTCTCGAAGAGTTCTCTGTATTTGCTCACGTCGATCGCCAGTTCAGAGATGTCGACGAACCGTTTGCCCCTCCAAACGACGCCGAGCAGTCTCAACTGCTCGAATATGGGCTCTATGCCCACAACTCTGAGCACTTCGGCGATCTCCGGCGTAATCTCCTGTCCAGCCTTAGCAACTACGGTGTCTTTTGCAATCCAAATCTTACCCTCCTGAACTCTCGTCGGGATCTTCAGCTTCCCGAACTTAGAAATTATCGGGCCAGGAGAGGCGTTGGTGGGGCCGGCAGGCACTACTATGTCAAACGGGGCCTTATCTCCCGGCTGAGCCGCCCGCCTTAC
>JAEMPK010000105.1 GCA_022759345.1 Pyrobaculum sp.
CGCTCTCCCGATTAGTAAGACGGGGTGCGTTGTCGTAGATGGCTAGGGCAACCTTGCTGTGCGACGACATAAAGCTCGTATGAGGTGAATGGTCAAGAAAGCGGAAAATGAATAGGTACATTCTTGTAGGAAAAATTCCGGCGATATTTGACGTATGGAGATCTAATTACTCGCTAGATCTTCCTAGTAATTTCTCGTTGAACCAAGGAACTAACGAGTTCCTTACTGCGGTAATTATCGTGCCTAATCTACCATGGATTAGCTCGCGAACTAGGAACTTAGGTCTACTGTAGAATTTGACATAGGCCCACCGTAGCATCCTCTGCGCCTGCTCCCTCGTGAACCTATAACCCCTCATAACTGCTCTGAGCGTTGTGTAGTCCTCCCAGTTCCAATCCTCAATTAAGCCCTCGTTGACAGCTTGGTAGTAAAGTGGCGTTCCTGGATATGGAGTGGCCACAGTGAGTTGGGCGTAGGTCGGGTTCAGCTTCATGGCGAACCTCACGGTATTCTTCATGTCGTCGATGGTCTCCCACGGGAAACCTATTATGAATGAACCAACATGGTCTATGTTAATCTCCTTAGCCCATTGGAACACTCTATTGGCTTGTTCCAACGTTATGTTCTTGCCAACTCTGTTTATGGTATCTTGACTTCCCGATTCGACACCGAAGTAAAGCGCCGTGCATCCATGCTCCTTCAATTTCGCCATCATATCTCTATCTATTGTATCGACCCTCGAACCACATGAGAAGCTTATGTCAAGCCCTCTCTCCCTAATTTCCCTAAGGAAATCATAAACAAACCTCTTACCTAGTGTGAACTCATCATCGGTAAACACGACAATATTTGTCTTGTATTTATTAACCGCACCCTCGATCTCGTCGGCCACAGCCTCAGCCGACCTATAGCGGATCATTCTGCCCCAGAAATACGACGTGGAGCAGTAGGAACAACCGTATGGGCAACCCCTACTAGCCATCGCATGTATTATCTTGATGGGTTTGCCAAACAAGGTGTACTTATCCATCGGCAATAGATGGCGGGCTGGCGGCGGCAATTCATCCAAGTTCCTAATGGGCGGCCTATCGGGCGTTCTCACGATCTCGCCGCCGCGCCTAAACGCCAAGCCCCTTATCGACTTTAGACGCTCTGCGTCGAGACCGGCCTTCTCCATAGTGTTCACCAACTCCAAGGTTGTGTACTCGCCTTCGCCTCTAACCACAACATCGACTCCGTTGCTAAGCGCCTCCTCGTACATAAACGTGACGTGAGGGCCGCCCATTATCACGGGCAAGTCCTTATCGTACTCCTTGATCGCCTTAGCCGCATCGTAGGCCTTGTATATCGTCGGCGTTATAGAGGTAATACCCACTACGTCGGGGCTCCAAGACTCGACCTCGTTTATGAACGTTTTTAAGTCGACGCCCTCCGTAGGCGAGTCAATTATCCTAACTTTATGGCCGGCCATCTCCAGAACTGCGGCTATCCAGGCGAGACCCAGCGGCGGCGCCTTAAGGCCGAGCACTTTGTACAACTCAAGTTTATCGATACCTGGCGGGACCGCCAGCAGGACTCTCATGGCCTCACTTAAACGCCATCGGCGATACTTTAATCTTAATCCGCTTTAGATCCCCCGTCAATTTACGCCACTCTGCCGAGTTGTAGATGCAACCTGGGTCCGGCGCCAACACATCGCCGAAGTAGTTGTACGCCCTAGCCCTACAACCGCCGCATATCAGCTTGTACGGACACTTGCCGCAGAAGCCCTCTAGCCTATCCCTATCTCTGAAGTTTTCCATAAATGGGTCCATCCATATGTCCCAGAAGGACTTGGTCCTCAGGTTGCCCACCGGATATGGCAGGAAAACGCAAGGCGTTAAGGTGCCCTCAGGCTCGATAGCCGCATAGACCCTGCCGGCGCCGCAACCGCCGATGAATTCGGTCAATTCCCTAGTTATTGGGTCGTTGGCTATGACGAAGTGCGTCGGCGATACGTCCTCGCCAGCACTTAGTTGATTGACCACCCTACCGTACTGGGGGGCCGTGCTGATTATCTCCATCTTCCTTTTCTTCGTCTCAGCATAGATATGTCTAAGGAACTCTTCCCTCTCCTCTGGTGACAAATCGATCTCGAGATTCTCACGGCCTCTACCCACCGGTACGAAGTTAAAGAACACAACCTTATTGACGCCAATTTCTTGGGCTAAATCAAGTATACTATCGACCTCTTGTATGTTGACCTTCGTTACCGTAAACGCAAGTGCTGTGGTAAAGCCCAGCTTGACGGCGTTCCTCAACCCCTGAACGGTCTTGGACCAAGCGCCGGGGACGCCCCTGAATTTGTCGTGAACCGCCGGATTGGCGGCATCTATGCTCATCTCAACGTACCTAAGCCCAAGCTTCTTGGCTCTCTCGGCAAACTCCAGACTCGCAAAAGTTATCCCATTCGTGGCAATGGCCGGGTAGAAGCCCCTCCTACTTATCTCAGCCAGGACTGGCCAGAAGTCCCTGTGCACCGTCGGTTCGCCGCCAGATAGGGCAATTGCCGGTACGCCTGCCTCATCAAGCTCCTTGACAACTCTAAGCTTCTCCTCAAGCGTTAGCTCGTTAGGCAACGGCCTTCCTGCGTTCTGATAGCAATGTATACACTTTAGGTTGCAGACGTTTGTGAAATTCCACACAATGAAAAACGGAGCAGGCAATTTCTGGGGCGTGGTTACGCCGAA
>JAEMPK010000027.1 GCA_022759345.1 Pyrobaculum sp.
CCCGCCTCGATCATCGAACGGTAGGAGGCCCGGTAGACGGGCGGCCCCACCGCCTCGTATATTAAATGCTCGTTTCGGTCCTCTCTTTCAGGCGTGGCTGAGAGGGCGAGGCGAAAAGGCGAGTCTAGGCCAAGCGCCACCTCCTTAAAGGTTTCGGCGGGTACGTGATGCGCCTCGTCAAACACCACAAGCCCAAACCGGCCTACCAAATCGTCGAGGTGTTTCACTGCAGAGTTGTAAATAGCCACGGTGACGTCTCTAACGTCTCTCTCCCCGCCGCCCAGCATGCCGGGGGACACGCCGAGAAATCTACGAATTCTCTCAACCCACTGAAGGGCCAACTCCCGCGTCACCACTAGAACCAAAGCAGAGACCCCCGCCCTGTACATCGCCTCAAGACCGATGAAGGTCTTGCCTCCACCTGTTGGAATAACAACAGTGCCCCTCATCCCATGCGCTATCCAGCTCCCCACAGCCTCCTCCTGAAATGGAAAAAGGGAAAACAACTTCTTAAACGCCACCCTTGGATATTCCCTAGACTCGTCCACAACCACGTAGCCAAACTCCTTCAACGTCTCCGCCACTCTCTGTCTCAAAAACACGGGGAACCTCACCACGTAGCCTTTCTCCTCTTGTCTTACAGCTACAAGCTTGAGATCTCGTTGTTCTAATTCGCCTTCTTTATTAATCACATTGTACTTAAGCCTAAAATCGGCAAATCTCCTCAACAAGCCGGAGGCCAAGAAGTTAAGCTTGGCGTAGTTGAGGCCGACGATAGCGGTCCTCCAGCTCCTCCTCCTCTCAAAAAGCTCACGTAACCTGTCAGACGCCAAGACGAACTCCTTGGCGCTTCTCAACGCAGCGTCAAAGTTGCCTAAGATCTGCACACCTTGTAACAGCTCCCGCAGTCTTCTGACCCCCACCTCTACATGTTCCTCAAAGGTGGAGACCCTGGCTACGCCTGGATCCTTTGTTATAAACCTCCTCAAAAAGCCGGAGAGAGAAACCAGATGAACGCTTCCGTCGCTTGACAACACGTGTTCCCTCAGCTCCTCAGGTAACCGACCCATAACAGCCACGACACCGCCCGAGGGGTCGTGAACAAGAGTAGAGAGGATCTTTACATACTCCTCATCGCTCAGCTCAAGCAACTCCCGCAACCTCGCCAGAACAGCAACGTCGCGGGTCCTCCCTCTCCAACTCGCGCCATCCCAACGAAACCCCAACTTCTTCAACTCCTCTTTGACCTTAAAGATCCTCTCCCAGCTCCACTCCCTCGACACCTCGACGCCGTTGATCACAACGCTGAAGCGAGGCACAAAAATCTCTCCTGCATATTTTAAAAACAGTGCAGACCTTGTATTCGTGAGCGATGCGATGTTAAACGACTATTTGAACTGGGACAGAAATCTCATAAAAGACGTAGACGTCCCGCATCGCTATTTGGTAGATGGGGAAGTCGTAGAACTAAAGCCTACGCCGCGGTTATATGTGAGCGGCATGGGCGGCTCCGGCGTCGTCGGCGACTTGTTGAGAGATCTTTCTCTAGTGTGGAACTGGGACGTCGAAGTGCTACAAGTCAAAGACTACTTCCTGAGGGCTAGAGACGGGCTGTTAATCGCCGTGTCCTATTCCGGCAACACCGTAGAGACTCTTTACACGGTGGAGTACGCAAAGAGGAGGAAGATCCCTGCGGTGGCCATAACGACGGGCGGCAAGCTGGCGCAGATGGGCATACCGACAATCGTTGTGCCTAGGGCAAGCGCGCCCCGTGCCGCCTTGCCGCAGCTCTTCACAGCAGCTCTTCACTTAGTCAAGAAGATCTACGGCATCAACGTAGAGATACCACACGCCTTAGAGCCTGTGAACCAACCTTTGATTCACAGACTTGTGGAAGATTTCCAAAAAAGACCCACGTTAGTTGCGCCGGAGAGCATGCGGGGCGTCGCCTACCGCGTAAAGAATGAATTCAACGAAAACAGCAAGATAGAACCCTCCGTTGAGATACTTCCAGAGGCGCATCATAACTGGATAGAGGGCGCCGAGAGGCCGGTGGTCGCGCTCACAAGCCCCCACATACCGCCTGAACACCAGGAGAGAGTAAGAGCCACCCTAGAAATACTCGGCGGCACGCAGTACACAGTGGAGATGCATCCACGTGGAATCCTCGAGTTCCTACGCGACGTGGGAATAGCCTCGATACAGCTCGCAAAGATGAGAGGTGTAGACCCCCTCGCCACGCCGCGTATAGACGCCTTGAAGCGCCGCCTCCAGCGATGATACAGGAGGCTGCCCTCCTGGCGCTGGCCCTAGCCCTCACGGCGGCGGCCTGGCAAGACGTGAAGACTAGAGAAATAGACGTCAGAATCTTCGCCGCCGCAGGCGTAGCCGCAGCTGTGTTGATGTGGCTAAACTGGGGCAACCCCCTCTACACATTTTCTCTCGCAGTGGGGGCTCTCCTCGCCTTGTTGACGCGGCTGTTAGGCACAGGCCACGCAGACTCCATAGCCTTAGCGCTTATCTCCACTGCGCCGCCCATAGCCTTCCTCCCGGCCCCCTTCATTGCAATCATAGCCGGCTCCGTGCTACTTCCGGCGACCATGTTGTGGCTCTACGTGAAGAACCGCGGCCGCCCCTGCAGAATGGGCGCGTTGGAGAAGCTGACCCACATATGCGTCTCGCCTGAGGAGTTCATGAAAAACCC
>JAEMPK010000188.1 GCA_022759345.1 Pyrobaculum sp.
CCGGAGGAGGCGGGAGGCGGCGACGCCCTGGTGCTTCCCGGCGTCGGCACCTACGCCGCGGCTTACGAGATGGCCCACCTCTTTAAACCTCTGGTAGTGGAGAAGCCCACCCTCGCCATATGCCTAGGCATGCAACTTCTTTTCGAGGGTAGCGCCGAGGGGGGCGGCCGGGGGCTCGGCATATTTAGGGGGTACGTGGAGAGGATACGGGCGAGGAAAGTTCCACATATAGGCTGGAGCTACACCTACGTCCCCAAGGGGCACGACGTCGTGCAGGAGGGCTACTACTACTATCTACACAGCTACGGCGTGCCTTGGCGCGAAGACGACGGGAGCCACGTGGCCTACGTCCAGCTCGACGGCCGCTACGCGGCGGCTGTCGCCCGCGGCGCCGTGTTGGGAGTCCAGTTCCACCCTGAGAGGAGCGGGAGGGCGGGGATTGAGCTTATCAGGCGGTTTATGCGTCTGGCTAAAGCTTGACGTGGAAGGAGTTGGGCGATGTGAAGCAACTTCTCGTGCCTAGGTGGCAGGCGGCGCCTATTTGAAACACCTTGATGACCACGGCGTCTCCGTCGCAGTCTGTGCGGAACTCCCTTACGATCTGTAGGTGGCCGCTGGTCTCGCCTTTAAGCCAGATGCGTCTCCGCGAGGTGGAGTAGTAGTGGGCCAGCCCGGTGGTTAGGGTCAGCACGACCGCCACGGGGTCCATGTGGCCCACCATGAGGATTTCTCCGGTCTCGACGTCTTGCGCCACAGCCACCACGGTGCCTTCTATGTGTCTGTAGTTCAGCGACTTGGCGATCCGCCAAGCCTCCTCAGGCGTCGCCAGAGGCCGCGGCTCGACTGGGAGAGACAAGCCTGCATCCGCTTCGCCGGTAGTTGGGCGTCCGTCCTGCGCCGCGTGGATCTCCACACCATGGGTATGAGTCAAATATTTATAAGAGTGCCGGCGCTAGGCGCATGACCCTGCCGGATCTCGACTTCGCCTATGACGAGCCTGACGTGGGCTACAGCAAGGTAAGGCTACACTTCAACGAGAATTTGTTCCTCCCCGAGGAGTACTACAAAGTGGTGGCCCCGGCGGTGGAGTCTTGGGAGCTCCGCTACTACACAGACCCCAATAACAAGAGGCTGGCGGCTAGGATCGAGGCTCACCACGGCCTGCCTCAAGGCTCTGTGGTGGTCACGGCAGGCGCAGATGAGGGGCTTAGACTGGCCATGCAGCTGGCCGCCCACATAGGCCGCGGCTTGGCCATCGTGGAGCCCACCTACGGCATGGTCCGCGTTTTGGCGAGACAGGTGGGGCTTAGGCCGACGGTTTATGTATACCGTAGCGACTTGAGGCTAGACGTAGACGCTGTCGCCAAGTCGGGGGTGGGCGCCTTGTATGTGTGTTCGCCTAACAACCCCACCGCCCACGTGGTGAAGGAAGTGGAGGAACTCGCCGCGAGGTTCGACGGTCTCCTGATCCTAGACGCCGCGTATGCGGAGTACGCCGGCTACTGGACGCCGCGGCTTTACGAATACGGCAACGTGGTGGAGGTCAGAACCTTCTCCAAGGCGTGGGGCTTGGCGGGGCTTAGGGTGGGCTATGTCGTCGCCCGGCGGAAGACGGCGGAGGCCCTCCGCGTCTTGTCGCCGCCGCACCCCATATCGGCGTACTCCGCCAAGGCGGTGGAGAACGCTCTTGAGAGGGGGGAGCCCTACGTGAGGCGAGCCGTGGAGGAGACCGCCGAGGTCAGGGAATGGGTCCTCCGGAGGATCGCCGGGGAGCTGTACAGCGGCCCCGTCAACTTCGTCACGCTTAAGATGCCCGATGCCGAGGCCGCCGCCGCTGAGCTGGACAAGATGGGTTTCGTGGTTAGAGTACTAGGCGGCAAACCGCTCTGTCAGTCCTGTCTGCGCTTCACGCTGGCCCCCCTCTCTGTGATGGAGAAATTCCTAAACGCCCTCAAGGCGGCGTCAAAGAATATAAAGGTGGCCGTATAGTTCCGCATGGACGGCGGTCCCCATGCTCCTCGCGGTCCCCTCTAAGGGGAGGCTCCAGGAGCCCACCCTAAAGCTCCTCGAGGCCGTCGGCATAAGACCCCTCGCCTCCGACGAGAGAGCGCTTGTCGTACCCACTTCCTGGCCAGACGTGAATATAATTAAGGCAAGACCCGAGGACATCCCCTACATTGTGGAGTCTGGCAGAGTGTGGGCGGGGGTCACCGGCCACGACTACGTGGTGGAGTCCGGGGTCAACGTGGTGGAGGCGCTCGACCTAAACTTCGGCAGGGGGAGGCTGGTGGTGGCCGTGCCGAAGTCCAGCGGGGTGAAGAGCATAGAGGATCTGCCGCCCGGCGCACGGGTGGCCACTAAATTCGTCAACATCGCCTATAATTACTTCGCCGAGTTGGGCAAGCGGGTGAGGGTGGTGAAGGTGACGGGCTCGGTGGAGGTCCTGCCGCAGCTGGGCATCGCCGACGCGATCCTTGACGTAATGGCTACGGGGACGACGCTGGAGGTCCACGGCCTCACCCCCATAGCCACGGTGCTGGAGACCACCGTCCGCCTGATTGTGCACCCCAGCTACGCCGAGCACGAACTGACGAAGAAGCTCATTACCTTCATCCAGGGCTACTACGCAGCACAGGGCAAGAAGATGATATTCCTCAACGTCCCCGCCGACAAGCTCAACAACGTCCTTGCCGTGCT
>JAEMPK010000075.1 GCA_022759345.1 Pyrobaculum sp.
GGCAAGCCCGACGTGTTTATTGTCGTAGGTCCTAATCACTATGGGATCGGGGCGCCGGTGGCCGTGATGAAGTCGGGCGTGTGGGAGACCCCGCTGGGCCGCGTAGAAATAGACGGCGACCTGGCCGAGAGGATAATGTCGCATTATAAAGAAGTTGAGGACGATCCACATGCCTTTTCTAAGGAGCACTCCGTCGAGGTGCAGATACCCTTCATACAGTATTACTTTGAAGATGTGAAGATCGTACCCATCGTGATGTGGCGGCAGACTCCTTCAACGGCCCGGGAGCTTGGGAGAGCTATTGCCAAGGCCATTAAGGACTATGGGAAGAAGGTGTACGTAATCGCCAGTAGCGACTTCAACCATTACGAGCCGCACGACGTTACGGTGAGGAAAGACGACATAGCCATCAGCAAGATACTGCAACTGGATGAGGCTGGGCTTTTCGAGGTGGCGTCTAAGTTCGACATATCGATATGCGGAATCGGGCCCATAGCGACACTCATAGTGGCCGCCAAAGAGCTGAGCTACGGCAACGTCACTTTACTGAAGCACGCGACGTCGGGGGACACCAGCGGCTACAGAGACGAAACGGTTGGATACGCCAGCGTGATTTTCTACCGCTGAAACTTCACCTTTACGAAGTGTATACCTCCTCTGATGCCGTAGGTGGCTACAAAAGACGAGGCTGGCCTAGTTGCGATAAGCTTCTCTAGCCCTTCTTCGTAGCTCTCGGCCGGTATGTGCAGTGGCCGTAATGCCCACACTAAAGACAAGAGGCGGGCCGCCTTTATGCTTGGGGTGCCTACGTAGACGGCTCTCATAGGTCTAAACTTGGCTATTCTCTTGGCTAAAGTGCCCGACATGCTGTACACCAATATGTCCGCATCTAGGTCGTGGGCCAGCTCTACAAGTCCCTTAGCGAATCTATCTCTAGTGTCTTGGGGAGATGGGGACTGGGTTATGTTGTATTCCACTTTTTCTAGTATCTTAGTCAGCCAAGCTGCGGCGGCGAGTGGATATTTGCCGCTTGCCGTTTCGTTTGTAAGCCATAGACTATCCACACCGGTAGATGCAGTGGTAAACACGTCGTGAACCTCCGCCCTAGTCGGAGTAGGCGAGTTCTGCATGGAGTCGAGCAACTGGGTAGCCACGGCCACTGGCTTGCCGTATTTCAGAGAAGTCTCTATAACCCTCCTCTGCACCAGCGGTAGCTTCTCAAGGCCGTGATGTAGCCCCAAGTCGCCTCTGGCCACCACTAGGTAGTCTCCGCACTGGACCAACTCCTCTATGTTATCCACAGCTTTTCGAGTCTCTATCTTTACGACGAGTTGCGCGTCGAACCCCAATTCGCTCAGCAGAGTCTTAACGTTATCTACGTCTCTGCAGTTTCTGGCAAGACTTACAGAGACGTAATCCACCTCTTGACTTAAATGAGAAATCTTTTTCAAAGCCTCAACGTCCGATTCGGTGGGGAGAGACATGTCGTAGTCCTTCCCCTCAACCACCACGGCTTTTCCACTGGTCACCACGCCGCTCGACTCAGCCACAGCCACCAACGTATCTACCCCCGCCTCCTCCACCCTCAGCCTCAGCTTTCCATCTAGCATCAAAACGACGTCGCCCCGCTCGGCGACTTGGAAAAAGGCCTTTGCAGGTATGGGGATGTAGCTCCCGTCGGACTTCTCCCCCAGCTTAAACACGACTTTGTCGCCAGCCTCTACGGAGATGGGGGGCGTCTTCCCGACACGCACGCCTGGGCCCTTTAAATCTACGAGAACCGCTACGACCCGTCCCCTAGCCTGCTCGTACATCCTCACTGTTTGTATCCGTGTCGCAACCTCCTCTGGACTTGCGTGTGCCAAGTTGATGCGCACGCCGTCGACTAAGTCGAGCAGTTGCGTCAACTCTTCAGGCGGCAACGAGTCGGTAGAGGGACCTAGCGTAGCCACTCGTTTTGTGAGCGTCACGACGGAAACGCCCTTGGTATAAAAATATCCTCAAAACCGGGAGGCGCGACGTATATAATGCTGTTTAATTTTGGCGTCTGGCAGTTGCGGCGAAACACATCATCAAGGCGTCTGCGGCGCAGTTCACAACGACCTGATTCTCTCGCCGACTTTTGGAATAATTGTAGTTATCTTATACTTAAGTTCTATAGAGGTGGCGAGGCTCACGATTTTAGAGGGTTCGCCGTGTACCAACACGATCTTCTTGGGTTTAGGCTCTAGATGTTCTACGTATTTCATCAACTCTCTCCTGTCGCTGTGGCCTGAGAAGCCCGGTATAGACACGGCCTCCATACGCATCTCAATCTTCGTCTCGCCGCCTACCAAGCTCCTCACCACGAACTCACGTTCGCCGTTTAGAATCCTCCTGCCCAAGGTGCCTTCGGCTTGGTACGACACGAAGATCAGCTTGTTTCTCTCGTCCGGCGCCAGTTGTGCGAAGTAGTCGACCACAGGTCCTCCGTTTAACATGCCGTGCGGCGCGATTATCACAGCGGGCTCGTCGCTTTGCACGATTTTAGCTATCTGGTTTATCCTGTCTTCGACGCGTTTCGCGCGGTCTACGATGACTACGCTCCCGGAGGTGGTGAAGGGGTTGACTCCTCCGTAGACCTCCTCCGCGACCTCTGGGTTGAGGTAGTGGGGATACATGAGGTAGACGTTGAG
>JAEMPK010000119.1:0-1190 GCA_022759345.1 Pyrobaculum sp.
TCTGGGTGATGCGGCACAGCGAAGAGGTTAAGAAGGCTATGACGATTAAGCTCGGCTACACGCAGATCGGCATATACGACTGCGGCGAGGAGTACTACTACACCGACGGCATTCTGCAGAACGGCAAGTGCCCCAGCGGCGCGGAGCCGAAGTTGATTAGGCGGATTTCGCTACTGGACGTCCCCGGCCACGAGGTGCTTGTGGCGACGATGGTGTCCGGCGCCGCGGTGGTGGACGGCGCCATCCTCGTGGTAGACGCCTCCCAGCCCGCCCCCCAGCCACAGACCGTGGAGCACTTCGCCGTTTTGGACATCATCGGCGTGAGGAAGATGGTGGTGGCGCAGAACAAAATCGACTTGGTGCCCAAGGAGAAGGTCCTTGAGAATTATAAACAGATCAGAGAATTCTTGAAGGGGACGTGGGCCGAGAAGGCAAAGGTGGTGCCCATCTCAGCACTGCACAAGGTCAACATCGACGCCTTGGCCACATACCTCGCCAAAGCCGTCCCTCCGCGGGAGGCCGAGCTGGGCAAGCCGGCGAGGTTTTCCGTCCTGCGTAGCTTCAACGTAAACCCGCCCGGCACCCCGCCGGAGAAGCTGAAAGGCGGCGTCCTCGGCGGGACTCTCCTCCAGGGCGTGGTGAAGGTGGGCGACGAGCTTGAAATCCGGCCGGGGCTTAAGGTAGACAAGCCCAAGCCCGGCTACCAGCCCATCTTAACCAAAGTCCTCAGCATCGAGTACAGCGGACACAGAGTAGACGAGGCAAGGCCGGGCGGCCTCGTCGGCATAATGACCGGCCTAGACCCGGCCTTGACTAAAGCCGACGCGCTGGCCGGGGCGGTGGCCGGCGCTCCCGGCACCCTCCCGCCTGTGTGGACCACCCTCGAGATAGACACGAAACCCATACCTAGGGCCTCAGAGGGGAAGACAGAGCCGTTTAAACAGGGAGAGGTGGTCCTCGTTGCCGTGGGGCCCGCCACGGTATTCGGCGTGGTGCAAGCCGTCAAAAAGGAGGTGGTAACAGTTGCGTTGAAGAAGGCTGTCTGCGCGGAGCAAGGCTCCAAGGCCGTGTTGATCCGGCAGGTGAAGAACCGGTGGATAGTGACGAACTACGGCACGGTGAGAGGCGGCACCACCGCCCTCGAATAACTGCGCGAGTTGGACAACTCAGTCCGCGGAATATCTCTCATT
>JAEMPK010000119.1:1290-2667 GCA_022759345.1 Pyrobaculum sp.
CACGTCTTCACGGAGTGGGTGGGCGACCCGCGGCCCAACCCCGCCGAAGTGGCAGAGATGCGTTGGGTAAGCCGCGGGGATCTGAGGGAAACCGAGTGGATGGGGACGCCGGCTTACGCCGTGGGGAACTGGGTCGTGTGGGGTCTCACATACAGAATACTAGTCAGAATAATGGAGTGCGGTCTCCTCTAGCGATTTTTACCCCCTGTTAGTACCGAGGTCGAGACGTCTCATTAAGCCTCTTAATTCACCACAGATATCCTCGCCCGCCTCATCAAGTCTCTGAAATGGTCAAAGTCAAGCCCGCTGATCCACTGCGCCCGCCGGAGGTCCCCGGTCTCTATGTAGTAGATCAACGCAGCCCTCAACATCGGCGGGAGCCGCTTTATGAATTCCCAGTCGGCGTGTCTCCTCCTCAACTCCCTAGCCTCCCTAACCCCCAGCCTGTCGGCCCTCACCTTTAGGATCGTCTCCTAAACGCCGGGGCCTGCCGACGGCGACCGCACAGGCTCTGCGTACAGGCCGCAGCGGCTCAGCGACACTGAGACGTCCACATGCTGATCCGCCAGGAAGAACGAAAGCTTGAGCAAGCCGAAGTCCCCCGGAAACTTCGGCACGTCAACCCACTGCGCGCCGAGGAAAAGGAAGTCCACAGCCGGCTGAAAAACTGCGGCCTGCGCCGAGAGCAAGACGGCGGAAAAGAGGAGGAGGATTAGGTGCCTAGGCACGGCCTGCTGTTCTGTTTAGAAGCCACGCCAGGAGGATGGGGCCCGCGAAGTTCAGAGCGGTGCTGACATAGCCGTAAACCGCAGGAGGCATTGGGATGTCCGGCGGCGGGGGCGTGAGGAGGGAGGGAAGGCTGAGGAGAACCGTCAGCACCACGCCGAATAACGCGCCCTTGGCGTACCACGGCAACCTAAGCCTCTCCCACACAGCCGCCATGACGAGCCCCACTATGAGGTAGGTAATGACTCCTCCGATGATGCCGCCCGCAAACGCAGATGGCGGCACGATCTGTCTGGTGAGCTCAGCTGCTTGCCTAGCCTGCGCCTGCGGGGTCCCCATCTTCACCGCCTCCTGGTAGGCATACTCCACGAGGGCGTCGAGTATAGACATAACAGACATATACGCCAATACGCCGGCCAACACACCCATTACTAAACCAGTCACAAGACCCCACTTGACGCCAGTCGTCAACTTCATACAATACACTCATGGCCATATTTTAATCTTTTCTCAACAGCTTTTAGACACCAGTAGTGGAGGAGTTGTAAGCGTCGTTTAGAGGGCGCCCGCAACCAGCTGGGCTATGCCGGTGTAGACGACGGCGTGCCAGAGGAGTAGGGCAAGCGCCGCGTAGTCGAGCCATGGGTGTCG
>JAEMPK010000094.1 GCA_022759345.1 Pyrobaculum sp.
GTGTGCCCTGTCTTCCAGTACCACATGCTCCTCGACCCCGACGACGCGTCGGTGGAGAAGATTCGGCAGGACTGCAGAAGCGGTGCCCTCCTATGCGGCGAATGTAAGCTGAAGCTTTACGACAAAATAGTAAAATTCCTAAAAGAACACAGGGAGAGGAGAGAAAAAGCGCGCGGAAACGTGGATCAATACCGTATAAGCGTCAAGCTCAAGTAACAACTCTACCAATAGCGTAGGTGTCGCCCACCTTCTCAATCTGCACCTTAACCTTCTGACCAGGCTCGGCACCGGGGACAAATACGATAAAGCCCTCCACCTTTGCAACTCCGTCTCCCCTCCTCGACTTCTCCACAACCTCAACCTCTACCACGTCCCCCTCCTTTACCGGTTTAGGCCCAGACGGGCCACGCCGCCCACGGGGCGGCCCCCTTCTCGTTTCTCGTTCCATCTGCGCAAATGAGACCCACTATATAAACCTTTCCACAACCCAGCTAAATAGTCTGAGGAGAATAGGGAGTCCGCACCCACAAACCCAAGCAAAAGACTTGGCGGGCCCGGTGGGATTCGAACCCACGACCTACGGGTTAAGAGCTACGGCAGACCGAGGCCGGGTCCTCCGCCGCTCTACCAGGCTGAGCTACGGGCCCTCTTCGACTTGTGCGTACTTCACGTTATTTAAAGTTTTTGCCTAACCAAGGGGTAGCGGCCCGACGCGTTTGCACTCGGCGTGATTGCTGGTGCCGGCAGATTGACGCCATGGCCCGGTACGAGGGGCTGTGGAGAGGTGGAACCGCTGGTGACGGTGATGCCGCGGGCTCTGCGCAGAGCATGCAAGGCTGGCGGCGTGGACGACAGGACGCCTTAAAGTCTCTTTATCACCACGTAGGCAAAAGCTTAAAAATATGCCTCTACGAGATAGGGCAACGGGCCCGTAGTCTAGCGGTAGGATGCCCGCCTGACGCGCGGGTGATCCCGGGTTCAGGGGAAACCCGCCTAAAAATCCCGGCGGGCCCACCATTCCTGTTTCTTTATTAAGTGGTGTAGGTTGTTTTCTGTGTCGGTGTTTGAGGTTTTGTCGTCTGTTTTTGTGGTGAGGTGGGGGGATGTGGTGTGTAGGTCTTCGATCGGCGAGTATCATGTGGTTGTGGTTGATAGCGGCGCTGTGTATGCAATGAGGTGTGGAGAGGGGGATGAATGTAGTGATTGTGTGGAGTTTCGTATTGATGATGAGATCGTTGTGTATCTGCATCGCCGTCTTTATACGTGTCTGGGCTGTCTTTTGGGGGAGTTTTTTAACGCTGGTTTGTTTAACATCTCTGCCGACGGGGTTGTGTTGACGCAGCGGGGTGCCTACGTGGTACCTCCTATGGCTAAGGAGCGGGGCGCCCCAGAGAGGTTGGTGAAGAGGGCCAGTGGGATTTTGGAGAATTACATGTTGAGGATTCTGGCTGCCTCGTTTAGGGCGTGTTGCAAATTTTAAAGTAGTGGCTGAGATGAGATGTGTATATGATTCAGGATGTAGCGGCTAGGGGCTTCACCGCAATTTACGGCCCTCCTGGTAGCGGCAAGACGAGCGTCGCCGCGAAGCTTGCCGACAGAGTTGCGAATAGAGTGCTGTGGATCAGCACCAACGAGACGCCTGCTAGTCTTAAGGGGACTTTTCTCCGGGTGGGCGCCTCGGCGGAGAAGTTCTACGTCTTCGACTTCCCCGTTCGTTTCGGGGCAACATCGCCAAGTTTATAGCTGATCACATACATGAGTACGACGCGTTGATGGTGGATACTGTCAACGGCATTGCTCCACGTGAGGAGAAGCTGGAGGAGCTTGTCCACGGCTTTATCTACTAGACTCTCCATAGATATGCCTATAATTACGGTGGTGGAGGGGGCTCCCAGACAGGTTTTCTACATAGCTGACAACTTAATCAGAGTTACAAGGAGAACGCGTTGGGTCACACAATTTGTGTATCTTAAGCTTGTCAAGTCGAGGTCTGCGCCGCCTAGCGAGAGGTATCTTTTAGATTTTTAGAGGGCGTCGGCTTGGTCTATGTCTATCTCAACAGGAAGCCTATAGTGGCCAAGACCGCGCTCCCGGAGTACGCCGCGCTCCTAGGCGCGGAGGAGCTTTACAGATCGCAGATAGTGGGGATCTACTGTGCCGACAAGAAAAAGCTGGCGAAGAAGCTGGAGGAGTTGGCGGCGTCTCGGGAGGTTTTCTACCTATCTCTCTTCCCGCCCACGATGCTACCCGCTGAGCTCGAGGAGGATAAGATAAGGGTGGCGACGACGTTTCGAGACATCGTAGAGGTTATATAATAATATATACTCAGGGCGCATGAGGCCAAAGGTGTTTGCGGTGTCTGGTCTTAGAGATCTCGAGAGAGGCTTCTAGGCAACGACGTTGTTGATTACGTCAACGCCGTGACGAGCGTGGCGCGGTTTGTGGACTACATAGTAGATTTTGAGCTTGACAGTGGCGGAGGTTGGGTCACAGAGACCTTCCTAGACACAAAGATACGGGTTTAAAAAACTCCGACAGACGCTATTACAAAGTGCTTCTTAAGCTTCTCCATGTAGTCTGGAGCGGTTTGAGATATATTATCTACGTTAGGGGGCCGGTATTATTTAAATAACGTAGATGATTGAGGCGTGCTCGGCGTCTTGG
>JAEMPK010000050.1 GCA_022759345.1 Pyrobaculum sp.
AAGGCACGTCCAGCCACGAGGATCGCGCCTTTGGCCTTTTTGGGGAACTCAGGGTCTAGGGGCTCCATGGCGTGTTGGCCCAACACAGCTGGGTCTGTGTAGACCAGGTATTTGGCCGGTATAATGACGTCGGTGTCTATCTTGTCGCCGTATACGATGGCCCTTCCGCGGATCTTCATGAGCGGGAAAATTTATTAAATATATATTCCTTATTGTCCTGCGACGGGTTATATAAATAGAGGTAAAGTTTATATAGCTGAGCGTTATGGGGTTTATGGTATCGGGGCTCGCTTAATCAAGGTCTTTGACACGACGCTTCGAGACGGCGAGCAGATGCCCGGCGTTGCCTTGTCTGTGGATGAAAAGATGGAGATAGCCCTGGCGCTGGATGAAGCCGGGGTGGACATGATTGAGGCCGGGTTCGCCGCTGTCTCAAAGGAGGAGCTTATCGCGATTAGGCAGATAGCGAAGGAGGTGTCTAGGGCGGAGGTTGTGAGCCTTGCAAGGATGGTGAAAAGCGACGTGGACGCCGCCGTTTCGGCCGACGTAGACATGGTCCACGTCTTCATAGCGACCTCCGACGTACATCTAAGGTACAAGCTTGGCATTTCGAGGGAGGAGGCTCTGCGGAGGATTGCGGAGGTTGTGGAGTATGCCAAATCCCACGGCGTGAAGGTGCTCTTCAGCGCGGAGGACGCCACAAGGAGCGACTTATCCTTCTTGGTGGAGGCCTACAAAACCGCCGTGGAGGCCGGCGCTGATGAGATCAACGTGCCGGACACCGTGGGGGTCATGACCCCCAGCCGCATGGCTTACCTAATCCGCTACCTCAGAGAGAGGCTTCCGCCTGTCCCCATACACGTCCACTGTCACGACGACTTCGGCATGGCTGTGGCCAACACCATAACGGCGGTCGAAAACGGCGCCGACGTGGTGCAAGTGGTGGTTAACAACTTTGGGGAGAGGGCTGGAAACGCCGCGCTGGAGGAGGTTGTCGCCGCGTTGCACTTCCTGTTGGGCATGCGGACCAACGTCCGGCTGGAGAAGCTGTATGAGCTGTCTCAGCTGGTCTCCAAGCTCTTCGGAGTGCCAGTGCCGCCCAACAAGGCGGTTGTTGGCGAAAACGCGTTTAGCCACGAGGCTGGGATCCACGTCCACGGGGTTCTGAACAACCCGTTTACCTACGAGCCCATGAGGCCGGAGGACGTGGGGAACAGGAGGAGGATCGTGTTGGGTAAACACTCAGGTAGGCATGCAGTGGAGTGGGCTCTGAAGAACATAGGCGTTGAGCCCCGCGAGGAGCTGGTGAGCTATGTGATGGAGGCCGTGAAAAGCCTCGCCGTTAAGAAGGTGAAGATAGACGAAAACGTGTTGAGGGAAATAATCAGAGCTTATAAAGGAGACCTATCGTCTCGGTATGCCGTATAAAGTCTTGGTTATACCCGGCGACGGGATAGGGCCCGAGGTCGTGGACGCCGCACTTGAGGTGGTGTACGCGGCGGCGCGGAGGTTCGGGGTGGATCTTGAGATAAAGACTGCGGAGGCTGGCGACGTCGCGTTGAGGAAATACGGCGCCGCCATGCCGCCCGAGACGTTGAAGCTCGCCGACGCGGCGGACGTAATCTTCAAGGGCCCCATAGGGGAGTCCGCCTACGACGTGACGTCGCTTATCAGGATGAGGTACACGCTCTACGCCAACATCAGGCCTGTGAAGAACCTGCCCGGGGTGCCGGCCATAAGGGAGATAGACTGCGTCTTTGTGAGGGAAAACGTGGAGGACGTCTACGTCGGCGCGGAGTACAAGGTGGGCGACGTGGCCATTGCGTTGAAGGTGATCACGGGCCAGGGCACCCGCCGCGTGGCGCGTGTGGCTAGGCGCTACGCCGAGATGCGGCGGCGGAAGGTCACGGTGGTCCACAAGGCAAACGTCCTGAGGGTTGTGGACGGCTTCTTTAGAGACGTGGCTCTTGAGGAGCTGAGAGGGCTTGAGGTGGACCAGATGTATGTAGACGCAGCGGCCATGGAGCTGGTGCGGAACCCAGCCCGCTTCGACGTGGTGCTCACCACGAATCAATACGGCGACATCTTAACGGACCTCGCGGCGCAGGTGGCGGGCGGCATCGGACTCGCGCCCAGCGGCAACATCGGCGACTCTAAGGCCATGTTTGAGCCGGTACACGGCGCCGCCTTCGACATAGCGGGGAAGGGCATTGCAAATCCCATAGCGACGATACTCTCCGCGGCCATGATGTTTGAGTGGATAGGCAGGACAGATGCGGCTATGGCGATCCGACGCGCGGTAGAGAAAGGCATAGAAAACAACGTAAAAACTCCCGACATCGGCGGAAAGAGCACCACATCAGAAGTCGGGAGATACATAGCAACAATAATAGAAAAGCTGTGAACTATATTCTACACAACAGGTTACCGTGCCGTGGTTAGGTCCTAATTTGAACACCTTCTATGGCAATAACGAGCGGATTCCTTAGAGTACGTAGTAAGAAACCTAAAAAGAGGAGTCGAGCTTGGCGGATTCCCAGAGGACTTTTACAAAATTATGGCAAGGCCGCAACGTATACTAATGGTGAGCATCCCAGTGAGGATGGACAACGGGAGTCTTGAGGTTTTTGAGGGTTATCGTGTTCAGCATT
>JAEMPK010000079.1 GCA_022759345.1 Pyrobaculum sp.
GCGCGGCACGCTGGCCCCCGGCACCGAGCTCCCCCCGCCCACGACGTTTAGAGGGACCCCCCTCTCGTAAGCGAATCTGACGAGCCTCGCCACGTCCTCCACGCCCTCGGGCAACACCGCGGCTACCGCGGAGCCGAGGTAACTCCGATTAATCCAGGCAAGAGGCCACCAGCTCTCCTGCACGTACTGGATGGGAGGAACTACGCGGCCTGGAAAAAGGGCTTTAAGTTCTTCAAGGATTTCATCTTCCCCAGCCACGTCTCATAGTTCCTCTTACAATATAAAGACTCGCCTCTTATCTGCGCAAATCTCCCTAGGGGTCTCCCCAGCTCCGTAAGACCGTCGCCGTATGCGAGAAGCGACAAGACGCCGCGCGCGGTCCCTTCGTAGTCTTCCGGCCGCTCCACGGGGGCGTCCACCACCGAGGCTAAACAGCGGAGGAAGCTACCGAGCCTAGAGCCGCCGCCGTCTACTCTAATGCGCTCCGCTCTATATCCGCCGGCCTCTATGACGTACCTCACGTAGAAGCTCAGCGTCGCTACCACAGAGGAGAGCAACTCCTCGCGCCTAGTGTGGAGCCTCAGCCCCATCAACGCGCCTCTGACCCAAGTGGCAGGGGGGTACTGGAGACCGGCAGGTGCAGGAAGCACGTAGACGTACTCGCCGCCGGGATCTAGGCCGCCTAGCTCCTCATAAGTCGCCAGGCCCAGCGAGACTAGGCCATCTATAAAATGCCCAGCGGCTGGCAGATAGGCCTCCAAGCCGTACCTCGTATCTCTGCCCACCCTATAGAGAACCAGCGGGACTAAGCCCCTTCTTTCTGCATACTGGACTGTGGGCATATCTACGAAGAGCCCGGTGCCCAAGGTTACCTTAACCACGCCGCGATTCGTCGCGCCCTCGGCCACGGCCGCCGCCTGTTGATCGGCTATTATCGCGCGGAGCTCCATCCCCTCGACGTTGCCGAAGTCGCCGTAGTTGTCCACAACCTCCGGCAACGGAAGCTCCACGCCGAACAGCTCCATAACCAGCGGGACGGGCTTGAAGCTCTTCGGGTGTATGAAGCCGCTTAGAGTGGCGTTGGTAGCGTCGCTTACGTACCGCCGCGCCAGTAGATACGCCACGAAACCGTCCAAGGTCCAGAGGAAGCACGTCCCCGCCTTCAGACAGCCGCCAAGGCCGCCGTCTCTATAGGCTCTTAGAAACTTGAAGAGGGGCGAATATTTCCTGAAGAGGATGCCGAGTTTAGGCAGGTGTTGCAACGCCGCAAACCTCCTGCCGTATAGGTCGTCCACCCTGCCGAAGAGCCAGGTGTAGACCGGCGTTAGGGGCCTGCCTCCTCGGTCCCACGCGACCACGGAGGCTCTGTAGGTCGCCACGCCGAACTTACGGACGCCCTGCTCCCTAGCCACGTTGAGGAAGTGTTTTATGGAGGCGGCGATGCGGCCCGGGTCCTGGGTCCCGTCGGGGGAAGTGACGTTGTCCACGGTCTCTCTATACCGCAGAGACAGCTCTTTGTCGTATACAAAGATCTTTATCTTAGTCGTCCCGATGTCAAGAACGCCGTACATACCTCAACGCGCATCCCTCCCTCACTTTAAACACGGCGTATTGGGTAGAGACTTGCGCCTCGGTGCCGCATACCTCCACAACGCCGGGGGCAGGCACCTTGACGACGACCTCCCCCGCCGTCACGCCTGGGAAGACCTCAAGCCCGCTTGCGTATACCCTGAACCCGCCGCCTTCCAGCGCCTTTATGAAAAACTCCACGGCGAGCCTCATGAAGTTCACGTCGTCGATAACGACGGCGGAGTTGCCGACTCTATACGCCGCGCCCAGCCAGCTATGCGGCACGGCCTCGGCAATAACCAGCGTATCGACGTCGAGAACGCCCCTATCTGTGACAACCTGCGCCAGGCGCTCGGAGCCCCGTAGCTCTCTGACGGTAGCTCGCTCCCTGCACCAAAAGGAGGGGCCGAACACCTTCACGTCGACGCCGCCGTCCGAGAGCCGTCTCGCAAGGCCCTCAGCCCATTTATTACAGCCGTAGACGGCCACCCGCCTCCCAATACGCCACCCCAGCTCCGTCATCCTCATCGCGGTCCACAGGGCGAAGACCCCCGCGGGCCTTGTGCCGAAAATCCCAAGCTCCGCCGGCGTCTTCTCCCGGAAGCCCGTGGCCTCTATTACGACGTCGCCGCAGAACCTGCCCTGGTCCGTAGCCACGCACTTCCCGTCGATAGCGGTGGCGGTGACGCCGAAGCGGACCCAAGGCCAGTCCCCAGCCGCGTAGTCCACATGCAATGTCCACACGCCGCCGGGCCTCTCGAGACGTTCCAACACCACCACCTCGTGGCCTGCGTCGTGGAGCTTCTCCGCGGCGTAGAGACCTCCAAGCCCCGCGCCTATAATTACAACACGAGCCATGACCCCCCGCCGAACTTCGTGACCTCCCTAGGCTCAACGCCCAGCTCCTCGGACACTATCTTGAGGACCTCCGCCACGCATCTACTGCCCTGGCACGGCCCCATCCCCATCCCAAACCTGGCCATAACCCCGTCGAGAGTCCGAGCCCCCCGCCGCCCAGCCGCCCGAATTTCGCACGCCGTAACCCCCCAGCAGCGACCCCCCCCACTTC
>JAEMPK010000173.1 GCA_022759345.1 Pyrobaculum sp.
GTAGACGGCGGGCATTGGGATTTCCATGTAGAAGTTTGCGAATAGCGTCGCCGGGAGGCCCTTGTCGCCGGCCAGCACCAAGTTGGGGTAGCGCGCGCCGTCGTTGAGGGCCTCGCCTGCAGCGACGACGAAGAGTGCAAGCGGCGCAAGCCACTTGGTGGCTGGGTGGATCGCCCCGGCTTTGGCGGACTTATAGGCCTTGTAGCCGAGGACGAGGAGCGCCGCCACGGCCACGAGTTTTACGCCAAACAACGGGCCGTAGGTGGTGTTCACCGCGTTGAAGAGCAGAGGCGAATACTGGCCGAGGGAGTACCAGTAGAGAGGCCCAAACGCCAGCTGGGCGGTGAGGAAGCCGAAGCCCAACGTAAGACCTGCCTTCACGCCCTTCACGTCGTTTTCAAGCGCAGTTAAGCTAGCCGCCACGAAGCCGCCTACCGAAATGACGGCAGCGGCTGTGTGGAGATACAATGTCCAGAAAAGCGGGTTGGCGTAGGGCATCCAGCCGGGGTTCTGGCCGGTCTGGAGGTAGTACCCCACCGCCATTGGGTAGTTGATCTCGGCAAATATGCTGCGGAAGCCGAAAGGTATGCCGAAGCCGGACAACGCCATTATCCACATAACCAAGGAGTGAGTCTTCGGATGTATCTTCCCCCAAGTATACCAGCTTATTGCAATGGTCGGTATTCTGATCATTATAGAGGCTATGGCGATAGCTATGGGGATGAAGAGGGCGTTGGTGGCGAGGGTCGTCACAGCCGTGAAGAAGCCGGCCAAGAAGACGGTCATTATCGTGCCCCAGACGCCGCTAAAGAGCTCAGAGACTATTAACACTTTGAAGACCCTCCTGGCAAAAAGCTCAGCCCAGGGGTCGTTTTCCTTATACGCTTTCCATCTATACAAAGCGGAGAGGACGCCGGTGCCGAGCGTCATCGCAGTGAATATCATGTGCAGAATAACGGCGAGGCCAAGGCCAGCGAACCCTACAAAAATTGCCTCCTCGTTCATGGTCCCACCCCAGCGGCCTTCTTTAACAGTTCGATGAATTTGTATTCTCTAGTGGCCACGAGATACATAGCATAGAGGCCGCCAACCTCGACGGCTAGGATCACCAAGTAGGCAACCGCTAAGAAGCCTGGGCTCGTAGCGTAAGGCACAGGCGTCTCGAGCTCAGACGGGTACAATAAGCCGTAGACAGTCCAAGGCTTACGGCCGGCCTCTCTCACGTACCAGCCAGCCACGGCAGGTATAACGGTACCCAACACCAGAAGAACTGCGAGGAGAAATACTCTCCTCCTCTCGTCGCCAAAGAGCTTGGCTATCGCAGAGGCTAATGCGCTTAAGCCTGGTACCTTGTAGAAGTAGAAGAAGAGCACGGCAGCCGCCAAGCCGCCGATGACTGCGAATGTGACCTTCGTGTAGTAGACCGCGTGGATCACGGGCAGATTCGCCTTGGCCTTTTCTACATCTTGTAGACACAGATCAGCAAGCTTCACAGAAGCGATCTTAGAGAAGTCAACGGTAAGGCCAGCGCTTTGGAGAGTCAGCGTATTGGGCAGACCCAACTCCTTTATCAGATCGCCTACTGTCTTGTTACCGTGGCTGAGACAAGCCTTTTCAAACTGGTCAAAGCCGACGATGGGCTTGTTGGGATCGCCGTATGCTATGAGCGCGACGAGGGGATCGTGGTGAGTCTCTTCGGCGCCTTCCATAAGGGCGAACTTGGTGGGGTTATACTCCACTACCGCCTCGCCCATGAAGTGCGCCACGATGGGGGCCTGAATGACGAAGATCACGGCAAAGACGCCTGCAAGCGGCTTCACGATCTTTAGGTACTTCTGGTCTCCAGTCTTGAAGTATCTGTAGGCCCAGCCGGCGGTAGCTACTGCAAGACCTACTAATATGCCAGCCAATACATTGTGGGCCATTGAGACAAGCGCATAGGGGTTGTAGAGGGCGACCATGGGGTCCTTTAGCACGATGCCCACCTCCTGAGCCACGCCAGGCTTCTCCACGATGAGCGAGACGGGCAGGCCGGTGGCTATGGCGGCCAGCTTAACAGCCACGAGCTTGGGCACATCCACGACGTTGGGGCCGTACTCCGGCATGAAGGGATACAACACCTTGGGCACAGGTCCCACGCCCCACGGCGCCTGCATCCAGCTGTTAACGCTTGTAATCAACACACCGGAGAAGGCGGCAAAAGCTCCGGTGGTGAGTATGAGGGCGAAGCTTATAGCCGGCCTAACT
Source organism: Pyrobaculum sp. (assembly GCA_022759345.1). Classification (GTDB taxonomy): domain Archaea; phylum Thermoproteota; class Thermoprotei; order Thermoproteales; family Thermoproteaceae; genus Pyrobaculum. Next base: position 2,248 of record JAEMPK010000173.1, read on the forward strand.
CTTCCAAGAGTCACCACGAAAAGTACGAAGAAGGCTATCTCGTTGGCAAACGCTATCAGCTCAAGGGCCAGGGGCGCGAAGGCAGATGTGGCGATGGCGAAATTTACGCCGGGCCAGATCTGCACCAAGCCGAACTCCACGAGGGTGCCCGTGATGGCGCCCAACGCGAAGTTCACGCCCAATACCGCGGTCATTAGGCGTGCCGCTTTGTAGAAGTCTTTGTCGCCCGTCCTCCAGTACATCCACATCATAGTAGCTATGGCGATAGGCAGGCCAAGCGTCAACGCGACATGCACGGCGTGGACATATATACCAAATGCGCTTAGCGGGAAGCGGGTTTGGTTCTGGCATGTATTTTGGAATATTTTCGAAA
>JAEMPK010000086.1 GCA_022759345.1 Pyrobaculum sp.
ACTCCGCCTTGAAGGAGATAGGCGGCTCCATCTGGTTTTCAAAAGGCGCAATTGCCCCCACCCCCGACCCCCAGTGCAGATTAGGCGAGGCCTTTCGCTGGGGCATACGGCAGATCCTCATGGTCAAGTGGCACGCCCCCACGGGGTGGTACGCAGGTCTCGTAATCTACACCCTCGGCTTTCTACTCTCGGTAGTCCTCCCGCTGGCCGGGGCGTTGTTGTCCGACCCCTGGCTACTAGCCGGCCTGGTCCTTCACCCAATCAACCTGGCAAAGGACGTGATACGCGCTAGAGGCGTGAAGAGACACGCCGGCATCCCCGTCAAGATGCGCGACGTTGTGGCCACCTGGGCCGTCGGCAACTTCGTCATCCCCCTGGCAGTGTGGGCTTCCGCGTTTGTGAAATGTATAAATTGGAGGGGGAGGAGAATATGCCGGTGATAGACTTCTATGTCATTTGGTCCGCGTTGAGGGGAGTATTTATCTTCGTTGCTGAGTTGCTGGCAGTGCTGGGGCTTGGGGAATGGGGCGGCCGCGTGATGGCGGCCCTGCTTTTCGCCACGTTTTTCTTTCTCGCAGGTGCGTTTAAAAAGACTAGGAAAGTCGTCGGCATCTTATTAGCGGTCTTCATAGCTTTGGCGGTGATGCTGGCTATGCTATGACAATTTTTTAATGCCGCCAATGTCTACGGCGTGGTCAGAATCGCGGTAGTTGATCGTGATGCTTGTCAGCCAAGGAAATGCGGCCACGAATGTGTCAAGTACTGTCCAGTTAACCGAAGTGGAAAGGTAGTGTGGATTGATGAGCAGATAAAGAAGGCGGTTATCTCTGAGGCGTTGTGCATCGGATGTGGGATATGTGTACACAAGTGCCCGTTCCAAGCCATCACCATCGTTAACCTGCCGGACGAGCTGGAGCGGGACTGCGTACATAGGTACGGCCCCAGCGGCTTCAAGCTGTACCGCCTCCCCATGTTGCGCAAGGGGAGGATAATAGGAGTTTTGGGCCGGAACGCGCTGGGGAAGACCACCATGGCCAAGATCTTGGCTGGGGAGCTTGTGCCGAACCTCTGCAACCCAGAGGGGAAGGCCTCGCCTGAGGAGGTGATCAAGCAGTTTAGGGGGACTGAGCTACAGACGTACTTCTCGGAGCTGTACAGCAAGAAGCTGAGGACCGTCCACAAGATACAATACATCGAGCTCATCCCCATGTATCTCAAGGGCACTGTTGCGGATGTGGTGAAGAAAGCCGGCATAAACGAGCAATTGCTACAGAGGTTCGGCTTGGATAAGCTTCTAGACAGGAAGGTGGAGGAGCTCTCGGGCGGCGAGCTACAGAAGCTTGCAATCGCCGCGGCTCTTTCGAAGGAGGCCGACGTATATATCTTCGACGAGCCAGCCACACATCTAGACATAGTGGAGAGGGTTAAGGTGGCCGACGCCGTAAGGGAGCACACGGCTAATAAATATGTGCTCGTGGTGGAGCACGACTTGACGGTTCTCGACTTCTTGGCGGACAACATAGTTATTGTATACGGCAAGCCGGGGGCCTACGGCATTGTGTCGCATCCAGCGGGGGCAAGGGAGGCCATAAACGAGTACCTGGCGGGTTACATATCCTCAGAAAACATGAGGATCCGAGACAGGCCCATCAAGTTCGAGAGCAGGCCGCCCGAGAGGAAGACCGGCAAGGCGGCGCGCCTCGTCGAGTGGGAGGACCTCTTCGTGGACCTCGGCGGCTTCCAGCTGGAGGTTGCCGCATCTTACATAGCCAAGGGGGAGGTGGTCGGCATCGTGGGGCCAAACGGCATTGGAAAGACCACCTTCCTCAAGGTGCTCGTAGGCGAGGTGAAGCCAGCGAAGGGTTCGGTTAACGCAACTGTGAAGATAAGCTACAAGCCTCAGTACATCAGAGACATCGCAGTGAAGAACCAAGAGACGCCGGTAAGCCTGTGGCTCGCCCAACAGGCCGGCGACTACTCAGACAACCCCATATGGCCCGACCTCAACAGCGGCTTCAACCTGGCGCCTCTCCTGGAGCGGAGGATGGGAGAGCTCTCAGGCGGCGAGCTCCAGAGAGTCGTAGTGGCCGCCGCCCTGCTCAAAAAGGCCGACCTCTACGTGTTAGACGAACCGATGGCGTATCTCGACGTAGAACAACGTATAACTGTGGCGCGGACCATCCGGCGGATAATTGAAGAAAGCGAAGTGGCCGCCCTTGTGGTGGAGCACGACATTGCCATGATCGACTACATGTCAAACGCAGTAATGCCCTTCGTAGGTGAGCCTGGTCGAAGAGGTTACTCACCGGGGCCTACCGACATGAGGACAGGCATGAACATGTTTCTCAAGTGGGCAGAGGCGTCGTTTAGACGTGACGTCAAGTCCGGCAGGCCTCGGCTCAACAAGCCAGGCTCAGCTCTTGACAGAGAACAGAAAGAAAAAGGGGAGTTGTACTATACCTAACATGGGCTTTATCTACGGCATAATGCCCCCCATCCCGCCTCTCAAGCCTTTTGAGGGCATAAGACCTGTGAAGCCCCACATAACGTTGGTAAAGCTGAAAAGGCCTGTCCAGGTCGAGA
>JAEMPK010000144.1 GCA_022759345.1 Pyrobaculum sp.
CCAGCTTGGGGTTGCCTATGGGGTTGCTTACGCTGTATTGCTGGCGCCACGGCGGAGGGGGCGGCTGTACCGACGACTCGGCGGCTCTCTGTCTCCATGACAAGTGCGTGGCCGTGCTGGGGGTGAGGGAAAACTGCGTCGAGGCCGGGCCGTATCTCGAGGGGATGAGGCGGGCGGAGAGGTTTGAGGAGGCGGTTGCGGTGAGGGAGGAGTTCCTCAGGCGCATCGCGGGGGAGGTCGTGCCTGGGCTGGAGCCGGTGTACCAGCCGCGGGGCGGCTCGGTGGGGGAGGGCTTCGTGCCGCATCTCTCGGGGGTCAACGCAGGCGGGAGGGAGGTGGACACCGAGGTGTTGGCGTCGCTGGCGGGCACAAACATCGTATTTCTCGTGAGGGTCGATGGGGATAAGTTCGGCGAAAGGACGAAGCATATGCCCGAGGAATTTGTTGCGCAGTTCAAGTCGGCGGTGGCGGGGGTCTTCGAGGCCGGGCCGCTGGCGGCTGAGCGGGCGAAGTACTACGCCGCCGTGATCTATGCGGGCGGCGACGAGAACATGTTTGTGGCTTCTGCAAGGGGGGTGGATGCCGTGTTGAAGACGCTTATGAAGGCCAGGGAGTTCTTCAGGCAGGCGCTAGGCGGCACAATATCGGCGGGCGTGGTGGGCCTTAGGTACAAGCTCCCGATGTACCACGCCGTATACCACGCGAACAGAGCCGCCGAGGCCGCCAAGGAGGCCGGGCGCGACGCCGTTGCGTTGATATACCTCAAATCCATCCTGGCGGAGGAGATGGGCATCGTCAAGTTCGACGTGCTCGAGGAGGCTCTGCGGCTCGCCAGGAGATATGCCGACGAGAGGCCGCCGCTGGAGGCCGGTTGCTTGCAACAAGCGCTCCCGCACCTCCTGGGGCATGTGCCGGCCGCGACGGGCCTCGACAGGACTGTGGCATTTATCTTAAATACCGCCCCGCTTCTAGAGTTATGATTTCCTACGTCCTGACCGCCGAGATGCCTGTCGCGTCCACCCGCGCGCTCAAATTCGGCGAATACGCCCCCGCGACGGTGGCCTACAAGTACGCCGATGAGTGGATCCCCGCCACCACGCTCTACGGCCACTATTGCCACCACGCGCCGGGCTTCTGCAGAGACGAGGACAGGCTCTTCTTCTACCCGGCGCTCCCGGCGGCAGACGTCGGCGGGGGTCTCTACGGGCGGGCCGACTGCGAGAAGGAGGCCTGCGTATACGTGGACTTCTGCACCTCCACCGCGTTTAGGGGGCCAAAGACGGGAGGCAGGAGCCGGCTGAGGATGGCGGGGATATACATAGACAGGCGGGCCAAGACCGCCAAACACGGCTTGATCTACGTCTACGAGCTCCACCCGCGGGGCGCCAACTTCGTGACCGCGGCGAACCGCAGGCTGGAGCCCGGACGTCTGGGCTACAAGAAGACGTACGGCTGGGGCCTCGTGAAGCCCAGCCCCCTCTGCCACGTCTCCGAGAGGAGGGCCAGGCGGTTCCTCCTCCTCTCCCCCATGCCCGTATCCCTCCTAGACGGCCAAAGGGGCGGCTCGGAGCGGCTGCGCCAAAGGGGCGGCAGGCGAAGGCTTGGCCGCTGGTTCTACTACCTTTCCCTCACCAACCGGTTCTACCTCGTGGGCAGAAGCTTCGACGAGGTGTACCTAATGCCCATGTCCGAGGTGGAGCTGGAGGAGGAGCTAAGACCTACCCAGCTGTGGGAGAGACTTAGGGAGGGCCTAGACGACCTGAAGGTCTACACGGCGACCGGCCGCGAGGTGGGGGGCGAGACTGCGGAGCTCGTGAAGCGCAAGGCCGCGGCCACCATGGCTGCGCCCGTGGCAGCGCTATGGTGACGTACAGAATCACCACCCTGTCCCCGCTCCACATCGGCGGCGGGAGCCCAGGCGGCCTCCTCGACCAGCCCACCTTCAAGCTGGACGGCAAGCCCGCCATACCGGGCTCCACGATCAAGGGGAAGGTGAGGTCCCTCTTCGAGGCCGAGGTGAGGCGGGAGGTGGAGAAGAGGATGCGCGCCCAAAGCCCGCAGGAGGTGGCGCGTAAGCTGAAGGGGGCGCTGGAGGAGGCCCTGGAGGAGGTCGACAGAATAATAGGCGGCGATCTGCGGGAGCACTTCCGCAACATCGCGCCGGATCCCAAGGCCGAGCCCTACGCCTATTACCCCCTCATATGCGACGCGGCGTCTCAGCTCCACTGCAACCCGCCCCACTCCGCCTACGACTTCGGGGACGACAGGTCCGAGACCATTAGGCTCATCGCCTCCTACGTGCTCCTCAGGAGGAGCGGGCAGAGGCAGTACTGCATAGCCTGCACCTACTTCGGCGGCAACGGCCACCCCTCCCCCCTCATCTTCGCCCCGGCCACAGCCGTCGGCGAGGTGAAGACAGCCGTCGCCACCAGAGTCTCGATAGACAGGTTCACGGGCGCCGCCAAGCAGGAGAGGCTCTTCACCCTGGAGTACGTCCCCCCATACACAGAGTTCGTAGGCCACGTGCACAAGGCGGAGGAGCTCAGCGACTACGTAAACGAGACGCAGAT
>JAEMPK010000195.1 GCA_022759345.1 Pyrobaculum sp.
GATAAAAACAGCGAGTTGGTGTACGAATTCGACGTGAAGGAGCCCGCCTCCGCCAGATACTCCCTGGAGTATCTACTCGACATAGTGGGGAAGACCTCTAAAATAAGCGACATAGTTACAATAGAGTTCGCCACTGCGAAGCCGCTCTTTTTGACTTTTGACATCCCGGCGGGGGGCAAGATCTCCTACTTCCTGGCGCCTAGGGTGGAGTGATTGTAGAAGTCTTTTTCCGCAACTACTACCGAAACTACGCGAGGTTTGACGTAGACGCAGTGGAGAGGCGGGAGTTCGCCTTCCAGCCATTCTCAGGCGGCATGGCTAGACACAAGGCATTTAATACTTTAGAGGAGTTGAAGAAGTTCGTTGTAGAAAAGACGCCGAGGCATATATACCACTCCTCGGCGTATTACGAAAGGCCGGGGGAGGAGGACATGGAGCAGAAGGGGTGGCTCGGCGCCGACCTCATCTTCGACATAGACGGAGACCACCTCGACACGGAGGCGTGTCGAGAGAGCAAAATGGTGTCGTTGGCGTGTCTTGAGGACGCCAAAGAGGAGGCTAACAAACTCATCGACGTGTTGGAGAGAGAACTTGGGCTGAGACCTCGACGTGTGGTGTTCTCCGGCAACCGAGGCTTCCACGTCCACGTGGCAGAGGAAGAGGCACAGACCCTGGGGGCGAAAGAACGTAGAGAGCTTGTCAACTACCTAAAAGCCACAAGCTTTGACCCCTCCCGCTTCGAGGTAAGGCTGGGGAGAAGACGGATAGTTCTCTACGAAGAGGAGGTGGGGGGCAACATGCTACGGGTTAGACAAGGCGTGGAAGACCCCAGAGCTCTCAGAATAGAGATAGACGAAGTTGTGACGCAGGACATACATCGCCTCATCAGACTCCCCGGTTCTCTCAACGGCAAGACGGGCCTCATAGCTCTTCCGCTTACGCCTCAAGACTTGAATAAAGATGTTGAGGCCGTTGTGGATAAGGCAGTGGCGTTTAGGAAGGGGAATCTTAAGTTTAGATTTGAGAAAGACCTCGGCGGGTCTGTACTCTTTGAGAAGGTGGAGGCGCGTCGAGGCGACGTGAAGGTGTTGCCGGCTTATTTAGCAATATATTTAGAACTACAGGAAGTGGGGAAGGTGTATGATTGAAAAGCTGAGGCTTTGGCTGGCGGCTGAGATAAACTCCCGTCTCTTGGCGGATCCACCCTTCAGCTCCTATGCAGAAGTCGCCGAGGAGTTCATAAGAGAACTTGAAAAGACGCCTCTTCCCCAAACTCTTTTAGATAAAGTAAAAGAACAACTGGTTTCTATTCTCCTAACCATTATAGAGATTAGGATGAGGAAGATTGTCTGGGAGCTGGGCCAGGGGAGAGTCCCTGGCAGAATGACAGCTGAGGAAGACAGATTGGTGCGTCCACTAGTCAAGATTCAACAAGCAGGCCCGCAGAGGAGGCGGGCGCATGACTACGTGCTTGTCCAGTTCTTAATGCCCCACCCAGCCATAGTAACTGAGGACTTCATCCAAGTGGGCCCCTTCGCCAAGGGCGATTTAGCGAAGCTTCCCCTAAGAGACGCCAAAGATTTGGAGGAGAGAAAAATCGTGAAGAGGTTCTTAAGCGAGTAAAGTTTATTTGCACCTTCTTTTAGGTGGCGTCATGAAGTTTCCCAAGACCGTCAACATTTATTGCCCCCGTTGTAACGCCTACACTAAACACACTGTGTCGAATTACCACGCCGGCCAGAGACGTACGTTGGCAGAGGGCCAGAGGAGATACGAGAGAAAGCTAAAGGGCTACGGCTCTTCGCCTAAGCCTAAACAGAAGCGTCTCGCCAAGATAAACAAAAAAGTCACATTAGTCTTTACTTGTAGTAAATGCGGCTATAAACTAGTTAAGTCACTTGGGAGGATGAAGAAAGTCGAGTTAGTGTAAACATGCCGCCTAGGTTTAGCAAAGTTTTAATTCCTCAACCCCGCTCTAGATTTATAAAAATAAGATGCCCAGACTGCGGCAACGAGCAGGTCACCTTTTCACACGCAGCCATGGTGGTGCGGTGTCTTGTCTGCGGCCGCGTCCTCGCCCAGCCTACGGGCGGCAAGGCGAGATTTGCGGGACACGTGGTAAAGGTCCTCGAGTAGTTTAGATTTTAAACTCCTGGCTTCATCCCCTCTATGAAGCTTGTCAAGAAGGAGCTTCCAGACGTGGGAGAGCTCGTGATAGGCACGGTGAAGAAGATCGCAGAGCACGGCGCCTATGTGTACCTAGACGAGTACGACATAGAGGCCTTCGCCCCCACACAAGAGATTATCCAGTCTTGGTTCCACACCATTAGAGACTACGTCAAGGAGGGGAACAAGACCGTGTTTAAGGTGATAAGTGTCAACCCCAGGATGAAAGTGGTGGAGGTGTCGCTTAAGCGCGTCCGCGTCGACGAGAAGGAAAAGAAGCTTCTACTCTACCGACACAAGGTGAGAGTTCTCAAGATGCTTGAAGTGGCCATGAAGAAGCTGGGCCGGCCCCAGGAAGAGGCTTTGAAGACGTTGTGGTATCTGGAGGAGCAGTTCGGCG
>JAEMPK010000161.1 GCA_022759345.1 Pyrobaculum sp.
ATTATAATTATATATAACGATTTATTTCGGTGAAAGACTAAGGATATATCTACGCAAAATACATCACACAACTTTGAACCGGAGTTTTGAAAGATTTGCATATTTCCTATAGACAGAGCGAAACACGGCTCTCGACCTCGGCGGCTTCACAGACGCCACCACTTTAGAAAGCCTACGGCCACAGTATATACATCGACGAATACTTCCACTATACATGAGATAATCAACGCCGCAGTGTAGACACCTCCCCACCTCCGGTAGCGTTTTCACCTCCTTGACCTCCACGGTGACCCACCCGCCAACCACCACAACTCCATCTACGTAAGGCGCGAAAACCCCCACTCTCTCAAACTCAGTTGCCACAAGCACGTCGAAAGACCCGCGCGCCGACTCGGCGATTTCCCTTACGGAGTTTACGAGCTCCTCCAGACTACGAGGCTCCAACAGCACAAACCTAACCCCCTCCACGTACCCTCCGCGGGAGAATTTTAACTCCTCCAAGACGCCGTCGGCGCCGCCGGCAAACGCCGCATCAACCCCGTCTTCGCCTAGCTCCCCGCTCACGAACACCTTCACCCCGTAGGCCTTAGCCATACGTACAGTAGTGGCTATAGACATGAGGCGCGCCACTGCGGGGTCGCAGTCGCCGAAAGGCTCGCCAAGCGCTATGGGCGTCCCGTCCACCGGCGACTTTGAACACAGCCAAGAGCCTGCAAACACAGCGACTGGAGGCCCGCGGACGTAGGCGAGATACACGTATAAATCGGGAAGGGTAATAAATTGTGATTCTCCTCGCCCGGCTCTTCGACGGCCCTAACAACGGCATGGCCTACGCAGTGGCGCCGGTGGAAGACAAATACAAAATACTCCCAACCAGAGACCCCCTCGCCGATGCGCAAGCCCTCAAGGCCAGAGGCGAAGAGGTGTTGATTCTCTACAGCCTCTCCACGCCTGTCTTTGTCAGCCACTGGCGTGAGGTGGCCGCCGTGGCCTCTAAGTTTCCCGTCGTCGCCGGCGGACCGCACGCCGCAGGAGACCCCATCACCTTAGTGAAGCTTGGCGTTAAGTACGTGGTTGTGGGCGACGGCGAGGCGGCGTTGCCCGCAATAGTGGAAAGAGAGCTTGGGCTAACCCACGACGTGCCTCCGAACACTGTAACTGTGGAAGACGGCAGGATCAAGGCCGGCCGCCGGGTCTACGTGGAGTTGACGCAGAAGACCTATAGCGAGACTCTTGCCATATATCCGCCCATCGAGATAATGAGGTCATGTCCCTATAGATGCGCCTTCTGCCAGACCTGGACCCAGGGCCCCGTGAGGTACAGGCCTGTGGACAACGTGGCGGCCTTGGCTAGAATCTATGTGGCCAAGGGACACGGCGACATTAGGTTCATAGCGCCTGTGGGCTTCCTATACGGCTCTGAAGACGGCAAGACGCCCAACGTCGAGGCTTTGGTGTCCCTCCTAAAGGCTGTGAGAGAGGCAGGGGGGCGGCCCTACCTCGGCACCTTCCCCTCCGAGACCCGCCCCGAGACTGTGACTAGGGACGTCCTCACGGCTATAAGACCCTACGTCGCCAACCGCCGCCTCTCCTTCGGCCTCCAGACAGCCTCAGAAAGACTATTGAAGGCCATGAAGAGAGGCCACGACGTAGCCGCCGTGGAGGAGGCGGTGAGGACCGCAGTCTCCATGGACTTCAGGCCGGTGGTAGACGTCATAGGCGGACTTCCCGGGGAAGAGGAGGAGGACGTGGTTGCGACGGTGAAGGAGATGGAGAAGCTAGTCGCCATGGGCGCCCACGTCCGCCTCCACTACTTTATACCGTTGCCCGGCACCCCGCTGTGGGGACTGCGGCCGGCCCCGCCCCACCCCCTCTACGACGAGTTCATAAAAAGACACAGGAAAAAGGTGGAGGGGTACTGGCGCGAGCAGATAGAGCTGAGTAGAGAGATTATAAAGACGTATGAAGAGCTTCGTCGCTATCTCCAGACGCCTCTCACCACGCCCAGCTCCTCGGCCAGTTGAAGATACCACATGGCGATCCGCCTCGCCAGATACCACACCGCCGCGGGCCTCGGGACTCCCACCACCTCCTCAGCCACCTCCGGCAGAAGCCTCTCCGTCACCGCCTGCGCTAGGCGCTCCACCACCTCCTCCGCCGAGAGGCCAGCCAGCCTCCTAATCTCCTCAAAAACAGACTCATTGGGAAACACCTTATCCACCCACTCCCCAAGCCCACGCTCCTCAAGCCTCTCGAAGTAGGCTCTCACAACTTCGTCAATACTGTTGGTATTGATAGCCATATTGATACTGCTCGTAGTAGTTGCGCAACGCCTCTTCCCGCCTCCGCTCCCGCCACTCGGCGAGACCGACTTCGATCAGCTTCCCCCCAATGAGGCCGAGGGCCAGGAGCAACACGCCTCTCAGCACGCCGACCCCTACGTAGTAGGGATCTGGGACGCCCTGTATCTTCAACTGCCCTACCAGAGGCGCCGTCACGTTGAGAGCCGTCTTAGGCACCCCGGCGTAGTAGAGAA
>JAEMPK010000107.1 GCA_022759345.1 Pyrobaculum sp.
AGGCTGGCCGACGCCGAGGCGCTGGATGGGGTTGTGGAGTATATAGGGTTCATAGTGGAGCCGACGAGCCCCCGCTCCGTCAAGCCGGAGGCCCTCGGGGCCTTGAGAGCCGCTGTGCGGAGGAGCAGACCTGTGCTGGTGACGGCGTCGCTCCCGCCCAAGGAGGCGGTGGACCTCGCCGCTGAGAACGACATCTCGGTGGTGCAACACCACGGCGCGCTGGCGGAGGAGGATTACGACTACGCCGCCTCTCGGGGAGTCGCGTTTGCGCCTGTGGCCGTGTATAGGCCCGGCGTGGACCTCAGGGCCGCGGTAGAGGAGCTACTGAGGAGACCCCACGAGTACGTGCTGGTGGACGCAGACAAGAAGGGCGGAGAGCGGTACGAGGGCGGGCTCAAGATACCGCTGGCCGCGCTTAGGCAGGTGGTCGGGCTGGGCAAGGTGGCTGTGGCGGGCGGCGTGACTCCAGAAAACGCCCATCTGGTGGCTGCCTTGAGGCCCTACATGGTGGACGTGGCCAGCGGAGTCGAGGCGGCCCCCGGCGTAAAGGACATGGAGAAGGTGAAGGCGCTCCTCCGGGCCCTCGGGAGGGTCTAGTTCCTCCTCCTGTCGAGGAGGACCTCGCCGGTCTCCAGCCTGATCTCCACGATGCGGTGGTAGGGGATGTAGCTCATCTTTCCGCCGCGGGCCACCACGACGCCGTTGGCGCCTATCTCCACCACGTCGTCTGTGGAGGCCACCTCCTCGCCGCCCGGCCTGTTGAGATACCAGAAATAGGCCCGTTGCCCCGTCCACTTAAGCCGGTTGAAGATCTGCCTCATGGGGTTTGTCACGTATACGGGTGGGCCGTAGTATAAAAATCCGCCTCATAAGCAACCGCTGGCCTTATATTTCCCCGAGGCAGTGGAGACATGGACCCCAGAAACAACGTCTGGGTCAAGCTCCTCAGGAAGAAGACCCAGTCCATATACGAGGTTGAGTACTACTGAGGCCGCCCAAGTCCTCCGGAGCGTCCCCAGATTTATATATAGGTCTATTCCAACCCATGGCCAGGCTGGCCCGCTACTACCGCGAATACGGCGTCAGAATCGTGCGGGGCTTCATGCAATATGTCTGGGACGACCAGGGGAGGCGCTATCTCGACTGCAACACCAACCACGGAGTAGTTTTCCTCGGCCACGCCAACCCCAAGATAGTGGAGGCAGTGAAGAGGCAGGTAGAGGAGGTGTGGGCGGTCCCCCTCAACTTCTCCACGCCGGCCCGGGAACGGTTCATAGAGGAGTTCTCCAAACTGCTTCCCCCCAAGTTCGGAACAGTCTTCCTACAGAACACAGGCACGGAGGCGGTGGAGGTCGCCATAAAAATCGCCAAGAAGATCACCAAGAGGCCCACGATCGTGGCCTTCACCAACAGCTTCCACGGCAGGACCATGGGGTCGCTGTCTATCACCTGGAACGAGAAGTACCGCAAGGCCTTCGAGCCGCTTTACCCCCACGTGAGGTTCGGCAAGTTCAACGTGCCGTCTGAAGTGGACAAGGTGGTGGGTGAAGACGTCTGTTGCGTCGTTGTGGAGCCTATACAGGGCGAAGGCGGCGTCAACCCAGCCACGCCCGAGTTCCTCAAGGCGCTTCGGGAAGAGACGACGCGGAAGGGGGCGCTTCTGATCATCGACGAGGTGCAGACAGGCTTCGGCCGCACCGGCGCCGTCTGGGCCTTCCAGAAGTACGGAGTGGAGCCCGACATATTCACGGCAGGGAAGCCCGTCGCCGGCGGCCTCCCCATAGGCCTCGCAGTGGCGAGGGAGGACCTAGGCGACGTCTTTGAGCCGGGCGAGCACGGCTCCACCTTCGCGGGCAACGCCGTCGTCATGGCCGCCGCGGCGGCCGCCTCCAGACTGCTCAGAGAAGAGGACGTGCCCACCAAGGCAGAGAGAGCGGGGGCAGAGCTGGCCAAGGCCCTGGCGGAGACCGGGAGCAGACTCGCCGTGAGGGTCAAGGGCATGGGGCTGATGTTGGGCCTGGAGCTGAGGGTCAAGGCGGACCAGTTCATCCAGCCCCTCCTGGAGAGAGGCGTGATGGCCCTAACCGCCGGCGTAAACACCCTGCGGTTCCTCCCGCCGTATATGATCACGAAAGAGGACATAGAGGTAGTTCAAGCCGCCGTGGCGGACGTATTGAAAAAAGCTGAGGCGTAGTGAAACGCCGCACTTTCTTGACCTTAATAGGCGGCGCGGCGGGGGGTCTACCTTGCAGGACATACGCAAGGCGGACAGTTCTGTTTGCCGTTTAACGTCCCTGTCTACACCATTAGCTACTTCGGCTCCACCTGGGGCCTCTACAGGGGGAGCCGTCATATATGTGACGAGGGGTCTCGGCGAGACGTTCCCGAGGGTGGACTGCAGGCGGGAACTAGTAATCGTAGTTTAAATCTGCCGTTCGCGTAGGATACATGCACCGGAGGACCCTCTGCGGGCTTGAGGTGTCTGAGATCGGCTTCGGCGGGTGGGTG
>JAEMPK010000194.1 GCA_022759345.1 Pyrobaculum sp.
AAGAGCCGCCGACGGTAGCCGTGGCGGTGGAGAAAGAGGCCTACACACACCAATGCCTCCAACACCACAGATACGCCACGCTCAACGTGCCCCCCATAGACGCCGCCGACTTGGTCTACAGACTAGGAAGCGTCAGCGGCCGCGAGGTGGATAAGGTTGCCCAGTTCGGCGTTAGGCTGGCTCCGTCGCAGAAGGTAGACGTGCCCCGCATGGCGGACGCCCTCGCCGCGTACGAGGTGGAGGTCTACAAAGAGGTGGAGGTGGGCGAGGTGACGCTGTATATCTTCCGCGTATTAGATACATGGGTCGCGTCAAGCGTCGCCGACCAATGGGGCTTCGACTTTAAGAAGGTGAACATCCCCCTACACGGCGCAGGCCGAGCCTTCTACAAGGTAGACCCCCGCCCGGTCTTTGCAAAGAAGTAGCTAACTTATATGAAATATAGAGCAGTTATTGTGGCGATAATCGCGGTGTTGTTGACAGCGGTTATTGTGTATTTCGCCTTTTAGCCGCCGGCGGCGTCCATGCCCACCGCCCCACCTTCTCCGTCACCTACGCCGACTCTCACATAATACACAGAAAAATCGTAATCGAGACGCCGAGCCCCTTCGGCCAAGTAAAGCAACCGAGATCCCCCATAAACTCCCCAACGCTGGAGATAGGCAACTACACTCCGCCGCCTGCCCTCGGCCAGCACACAGAAGAGATACTCAAAGAACTGGGATACAGCGACAAAGAAATCGAAAAAATGATCGCGGCGGGCGTCGCAAGGCGGTTTAAAGACGTCGTAAAAACTTAATAAGCCCGTATAAGTTCCTCTACCGAGCGGGGGTGCCCGAGCCAGGTCAAAGGGGCGGGCGGCCACCCGCCTGCCCGGCTAAAGGGGCAGGGTTCAGGTCCCTGTGGCGTAGGCCTGCGTGGGTTCAAATCCCACCCCCCGCATCCACCTCTCCTTTACGGTATGTGTACCCGCTTTGCAATTATCAGTCTGCTTCAGCTAGACGCTTCTAGCCGTAGTAGACGTTGCTGAGCCGCGTGGAACGCGCAGGAACCGGAGGGGTAGCTCCGTCCTTGAAAGAAAGGGGAAAATACGGTTTTGTAGTACAGCTATTCGCTTATGCTAGGCCTAATAAGCTACGCCGCGATTCATTGCCCCCTCAAGGCAATGCTATCCCGGGGGTCTAGATGTGCCATAACATTCCCAATAGAGAAGGCATTGCCGCTCCACCTCAAGCCACCTCTATAGCCCTCGAGTAAGTACATAAATTACTGCGGCGGATGACGTGTTGGCGGATAACCTCACAACTATCGGCAGTCCGAAGTCAAGCGACGCGATGTGTTGACCTCTCTCGGTTGCCTCATAGAGCCGAGGGATCGAGGTAAGCACCACGTCAACAGTACTCGCTCTTTCGACGACAGCGACATCGTCAGTTATATAATCCTTGCCAGTGCCCCCCTGGCAGAGATGTCCGCCTCTGTCCCTCGGCTGTGAATCTGCCCAGCGGCACAGTCCTCCGGTGGGAGCCGTTGCAGAGGTATAGCCACCCCTCTTCGCCCGGGGCGTAGATAAACACAGCGTGTTGAAGAGACCTCCCGCCTTTCTTCAAGGCGATTTGTAGGTTCTCGGCGTCTTCTTTTGACTGCTGTAACGTCACCTTCGTCCCGTATTTGTCGTAGACGACGCCTTCGCGGCTTGCCGCTACGAGGGACGACAGCGCCACCAACGCCAACGTGAAGCCCACGGCATCTCAACAACAAAGTGCCCCGGTGTTTTTTAACTTCTGCGAGATTTCAGTGGTTTGTCGAAACGACGAGGCGGAGAGAGCAGAAACGCGTATGACCGCAGTAGCGGCTCTCGGCGGCGGGGCTGAGGGGGGCGTGGGCGGTAAAGCTTTTAACTTGTCAATTTATTTATTCTCGGCGGCGGTAGCTCAGCCTGGTTAGAGCGCTCTGGGGCGAAGCCCCGCGTAGGGCTCATAACCGGGAAGTCCCGGGTTCAAATCCCGGCCGCCGCATTTTTATGATGAAGGCGTCGGGACGTTATAGACTGGTGATAGTCACCTGGAGGGCTGACTGTGGCATTCGGCGTCCAGGAGGGGCGTCAAGGGGGCCTCTGCGTGTCTTTCCTCTAACGCCCAGAGGGCCGTGTGTAATGCGGCTCTCGACACGGGGCCCAGAGGCAACGGCGTGTCTATGGGCTGGGGCGTGTGGCGGATGTCGGCCTGGGGGCACTGTCCCCGGAACTCAGAGGCTATGATTACAAGGTCCTTGGCGTATTCGCGCGCACGGCGTATCAACGCTTTGGCGAATGGCCGGTCTGCGCAGGGCACCACTAGGGCGTCTACCGAGATTGTGTATGCCACTATTTTTTCTGCTAGGTGGTTGTAGTAGGCCTCTTCGAGCTCTCTATCTATCTCTTCGGCGTCTTGGGCGTAGACGCATTCGTTTCTACAGGCTAGCTGAATTATTTCTGCGGCTCTGGGATCTTGGACGCGGAATTTCTTT
>JAEMPK010000147.1 GCA_022759345.1 Pyrobaculum sp.
TGATCTGGGAACTGCGTTATCCGTCTCTCCTTTCTGCGGTACGCGACGTAGCCAAGGTTGTTGTAGTTGTCGTCGGCGTCTCTGGCGCCCTTTATGGAGTAGACGCAGACTCTGAAGTAGTGCCTCTCCCAGTAGGAGAAAAGCGGCTGGATGTAGAAGTCTTCGGAGGCTGCCACTCTAGCTATGTAGCCCAATAGGTTTCTTAGCCCCACCTCTATGTAGAAGGGGGTTTTTCTGACGACGGAGCCATAGCGACGGAGACATTTCCTAGGGTAGCGCCCCACCAGCACCGCCGTGTCTGTGGCAGTTGCGCAGAGCAGTCCCTCATCCTTAAGCGCCTTAAAGGCGGCGTGGAGGAACGGCGCCGGGGAGCCGAACGGGTCTATATCTACAACGTCGCATGTGTTTTTAAGTTTGTAAAGTAAGACGTTTGCGTCTTCGTTGTAAACATCAGCGTCTATGCCATTTAGTTCTAAGTTCTTCTTAATCAGCTCAACCGCCTCTTTAGATATGTCGTTTAGAATAAGTTTCCCTACAGATCCGCTCTCTACGGCGTATCTAATTCCTCTCACGCCCGAGCCGCTTAACGGCTCGCAGACCGTCAACCCAGTGCCGTAGCTCCTCAACGCGAGGACAGACAGCGTCCTGTTCTTCTCCATTGCAGGATTATAGAAAACAGGCGCCGAGTATATGCTTCCATATTTCTCCAGGTCAGGTGCGTAAAACTTCACCTCGCCTTCCTGCCTTAGAAGCAGGTGGTTCACGTCTTGTCAACCTCTACGCCGAGAGCGTTGGCTAGTTCCACGGTTTTTTCATACTTATCTCTATTTGTCGACACGAAGATGACGCGTTTCTCGATCTTTATAGCGTCGGGATGGCTCTCCACGAGTCTATACGTCTCCTCTGCCATCTGTCTACTTCTTAGTTCTTCTTGAGTTATTTCGGGCCGTTTCCAGATGTCGACTTTACGTACCACATCGTCTCCAAACATCTGGATTAGCTTTTCGGCGATCCTCAGCGGCGCCTCGATCTCCCCCCGCTCGTAACGGTACACGGTCTCCCTGGTGACGCCTAACTCTTCCGCCACAGCGCCTAGGCTCATCTTTGCGCGTTCCCTCAGTTCTCTAAGCTTCCTTCCATCTATCATTGCAGTAACTGTGCCACGGTTAACTCTATAAGTCGGTTCTTTTCCGTCTAATACATCTGTAAACGTAGAAAGCGACATGAATACAATGTCGTCTTTTACATAAACCACACCTCTTTTAAGTACTTGTCCTTTTACGCCTGACACTACGCATATGCTTGACACATCGGTATATCTACTGATCAGTTTCAGATCCTTTATAGCGCTGTTTGGGATGTCCTCCGCGTCGGCGGCCACTTTCATTAAGTATTTCTTCTCGTTGAACTTCGCCACTAGAGTATAGGCGAAGGGCCTACTCACATCTATGAACAACTGCTCTCCCACGCTCCTAACAATATTAAGAGTAGCTTGTAGAAGCTTCTCCACTGAAATCTATATACGGTGGCTTTAAAAAATTAAAACGGTCATATCTCTTGAGGGGGTGACGAGCCCGGCAGGGCCTATTGATGACGACGCATTTCATGCGCTGACTAAACTTATATTGGTGCGGTCTTTCTCTCTTTACGTGAGACGCGTTAGGCTTAGTAATAGAGAAGTTAGGGAATTGCGCGAGACTATTAAATTTATGGCGCCTGTTTTGGAAGGGGTCGACGTAGTGGAAATAGCGCAGGTGTCGGAGAAAGAGCATCTTTACCTAGTCGACAACGAGCCGCTCTTTCTTAAGACTACTCATAAAGACGTGGGGGAGTACATAGTGCCAACGCTTTTCCTCATCTATAAATCCCCGAAGGGAAGGCTACTTCCGCAGTTCCCCAAAGCAGTCGTAGACGCAGGTGCTGTTAAGCACATAGTCAACGGAGCCGATGTAATGCGGCCAGGCATAAAGGAGCTCATAGGCGACTTCGGCAAGGGCGAAGTGGTGTTTGTAACGGATGAAAAGGGCCGTGTCATAGCCATTACAGCGGCTCTTTACTCAAAACAAGAGATGTTGCAAATGCAGAAGGGTAAAGTGTTGATAAATCTACATTATCTAGGCGACAAAATATGGCAGATATCCCTAGAGTTGGTCAAGGAAAAAGCGTAGCACCTCCCTAAAGGCGTCTTCGCATAGGCACTTCTTATATCTCCGCAAGTTGTCCAACGGAGGTTTCAAGCCTAACCTCATGAGCCCGTTGGCGACCTGGGTGACGTTGTTGCCGCCGCCGATGGTAGCCGATTCGAAGTCTATGATTACAGGTAAATCTCGCTCTACTAATACATGTTTCTCAAGCCTAGACAACTCGTTATGAGAGATTCCGCCTCTGTCTAGTTTAAAGGCCTGGTTGAGGAGCTCCCCAACCAAGGCACGTCTTCTCTCTGCAGTGGCGTCTCTCCACCACTTGTCTATGTGGACGCCGTCTACGTAGCGGTAGGCCACTAC
>JAEMPK010000097.1 GCA_022759345.1 Pyrobaculum sp.
GGCGACTAAATTGGCGTATTGCTCCCCCGGATCAGGCCACCTAGCTACGTCCCAATCCCCCCTGACCATGGGGGATAGCCCCGCCCGCGACCCGAACAAAATAGCTACGCGGACGCCGTATCGCCCCCAGGGGAACGCGGAGAAAACGGCGTCTACCTCCCGCCGCGATCAACCGATGGAGACTCCACAGGCTTAGTGGAACAGTTTTTAAAGTAGTTGCTCTGCGCATCTATGTCTTTCGACGAGGTGTCGGCGGGGGCTGTGGTGTTTTACAGAGGAGACGCGTTGGAGTATCTGCTGTTGCACTACCCAGCCGGCCATTGGGACTTCCCCAAGGGCAACATAGAGCCCGGCGAGACGCCGGAGAAAGCCGCGCTTAGGGAGATAAAGGAGGAGACGGGGCTTGACGTGGAGCTTCTGCCGGGGTTTAGAGAGGAGGTTGAGTACGTCTATATGCGGGAGCGGCGTAGGATAAGGAAAAAGGTTATCTTCTTCTTAGCTAAGGCGCCCACTAAAGAGGTGCGGCTCAGCTGGGAGCATATAGACTACGCGTGGCTCCCCTTCAGCCAAGCGCTGGCTAGGCTCACCTACGACTCCTCCAGAAGAGTTTTGGCAAAGGCGCATAGATACCTATCGACCTTGCCACAGACATAAAACTGCTTATTTCAAAATACGAGTCAAAGGGAAAAATAGGGGGTATTCAGGACGCTAGGACGCGTGTTAAGATGTCGGCTATTGTCTCCGGCATTGGAAGCGACGTGATGGTGGTCTGCGGCTGGAGTCTGTTGCCGGCCACCGTGAATTGTACGATGTTTACTCTGCGGTTAGCCAGATCCGGCGCGACGCCCTTCACGGTCCTCTGGCTTAGCCACTGCGAGAGGTCTGAGTCGAGCACCGTGCTCAACAGGTTGGTTGCTCTGAGCACGAAGGCGTGGAGGAGCACGTCTCCGGTGTAGTTGATGTTCCTCAAGGCAGTCAGTACGTCTCTAGTGGCCTGCGAAATGGCGTAGCTGGGCATGTCGCCGCCGAAGGCGATGAACACGGCGTCGGGGCCGTAGGCCGCTATCTCCTGGGCCAAGGCCTTGGCGTCTCCGCTGTATACAATTATTTTGGTGGAGTTGGCCCTGGAGGCGGCGTAGGCCGCGCCGGAGAGGGCCACGCAGGCTGGGTCCATGCCCGTCACAATGGCCACCTTGCCGTAGCCCTGGAACAAGAAGGCGCTTGCCACTCTGCCCACAGCGGACCTCAGAAAGAGAGACTCGGCGTCTGTGTACCTCCGCACGGCTTCGCCAGTCCGCCTGTCCACGTAGAGCCTAGGAGTCAAGGCGCCGGTGGTTGCGTTAAACTGCGAAATAATTACGTGCGTGGCGTTGAGGGTCACCACGTACACGGCCCTCCTCTTGACGAAGTCGGCCGTCCTCGTGTCGTTGAGCACGGTCTTGAAGCCGTTGGTGACGGCCCACGCCCTTGAGTGCACCACAAGCGCCCCGTTGAAGCCGGTCTTGGCCAGGGCGGCTAGGAAGTCCCGGAGGGACTTGTCAGCCACTGCGGCAGGCTCCTCGCCGCCGAAGGCCAAGAAGACTGCAGAAGCCCCAGCGGCCGCCTGGGCTGAGGCGTCTGGCGCGGTGGCGTTGTACATCACCAAGTAGCCTCGGGAATACGGCGGAAGCGAGGCGAGGGCAGAGGCGGCCAACGCCGAACACAACGTGTTGGGCTGAGTAACTACGGCAACCGTCTGGAACATGCCCAGGAAATGCCTCCCCACGAGAGACCCCAGCTCCCTCCGGAGCGCCACGTCGGCCGCAGAGAGCCTCGGAGTAGCCGTCACCTTCTGGGTCACAGGCACCGTCTGTGTAACCGTCTGCGTGACGGTAGTGGCTACAGTTTGTGTGGAGGTCTGAACAACGGTGGTAGTGATAGTGGTGGGAGTCGCCAGGAGTCCGCCGCCTAGCAAAGCCCCTATTGCGATCCCCACTATCAGCCCTATTACTGCCAGTATGCCCGACTTCATAGGAGCAGTTTCGAATTCCAGTTAAAAACCTGTTTAAAAGTTAGTTAATAATGCATCGTGGGCGAGGACGTTGCGGTGTTCCGGAGCAAGAAGGAGCTGGAGATCTTCGTCGAGTCTCTGCCCACGTTTAGGAAGCCTAAGCTCACGCTGGAGCAATACCCCACAGACGCGGCCGTGGTGGCGACGGCTGTGTGGGACGCCTACATGCGGGGTCTCCTCGACGCTGTGCTGGATCTAGGTTGTGGCACCGGCAGATTCGCCCTGGCGGCGGCGGCCATGGGGGCTAGACGCGTCCTCTGCATAGACGTAGACCCCGAGGCGTTGAAGACGGCAAAGGAGGCGGCGGACGCCCACGGCTTCCACGCCGTATACTTCCTCGTCGCAGACGCTCCCACCCTTGCGCTACAAAGGAAATTCGCCGCGGCCTTCCAAAACCCGCCCTTCGGAATATGGAGCGGGAGGGGGACAGACATCGCG